>JBEKAD010000174.1:0-8932 GCA_050018435.1 Terriglobia bacterium | reverse complement strand
TTTTCCCGCCAGGCCCGCGTGGCGTGAGGTCCCGGCGGCGACAATCCGGATTTCCTTGAACGAACGGAAATCCTCCTCGGAAATTTCCATTTCATCCAGGAAAACCTGGCCGGACTCAGGAGAGATTCTTCCCAGAGCGGTGTCGCGCACGGCGCGCGGCTGTTCGTAAATTTCCTTCAGGGTGAAGTGCTTGAACCCGCCCTTCTCCGCCAGGATGGGGTCCCAGGTGATGTGCTGCACACGCCGCGTGACGGGATGGCCGTCGAAATCAGACAAGGTCACACCGTTGGGGGTGAGCACGGCCACGTCGCCGTCGGAAAGAAAAAACAAGTCGCGCGTGTGGTAAAGGATGGCGGGTACGTCGCTCGCCACGAAGTACTCGTCCTTGCCCAGGCCGATCACCGCCGGCGGACCCTGCCGCACGGCAACGATCTTGTTCAGATCTTTGGTGGAGATGATGGCGAGCGCGAACACCCCTTTGAGCTGCCGCACGGCCGCGCGCACGGCATCCTCGAGACTGGGCGCAGGTCGCCCCGAACCATTTCCTGCAAGGTGCTTTTCCACCAGGTGGGCGATCACTTCCGTGTCGGTCTCGGTGGTAAACTTGTGGCCTTCCGCTTCGAGCTGCTTCTTCAGCTCCAGATAATTCTCAATGATCCCGTTGTGAACGACTGCCACAGTCTGATGGCAATCGGTATGCGGGTGAGCGTTCTCCTCTGTGGGCGCGCCGTGCGTGGCCCAGCGCGTGTGCCCAATGCCGTACGCGCCGTCCACGGGATCGAGGCGAATCTTCTCTTCCAGATTTCGCAGCTTGCCGGGGGAGCGGCGAACGTCCAGCTTGCCCTCGCGCATCACGGCCAAGCCCGCGGAGTCGTACCCGCGGTATTGCAGCCGCTGCAAGCCTTCCAGCAGTACGGGCACCACCCGTTTGTTTCCGATGTAACCGATAATTCCCGACATAAGATTTTGCCCCGGGCGGATGGTTCCGCCCGGCACTCTAACCGCGCCTCGCCAACAGGGTGATGAACGTTTGATTATAGCAGCAGCGCGGGTAACCCCACGGGATTATGAGGACTCACCACAGAGCGCAAAACGCAACTGCCGGCCTCAACGCAGAAGGATTTCACCACAGAGCGCACAGAGATCACGGAGAAAAGACTAAAGATAGAAACTGCTGGTCAACAAACCAAGGAACCGTAATCTCTGCCCGTCCAAGCAGTAGTTCTTTTCTCTGTGGTCTCTGTGCGCTCTGTGGTGAAATCCTTTGATTCGGTCATCGCCCGGGGGCGGCGATGACATCAGTCAGCGGGACGCGGCGGCCTTTGGTCATGTTCTCGAAGAGAAAGAGCCCGGTTTTTCCGCCCACGACGATGTCGAGGTCGCCGTCATGGTCGATGTCGACCACGCAAACTTGCATCCCTCCCCCGGTCCGCGTGCCGTAGTCAATGATGTGCCGCCGCCATTGCAGCCCGTGTTCGGTCTGCACTCTTTCATACCAATACACGCCGAGAGGCTCGTTGGCGCCTTTATCGTGCTCGTGCGCGTAGTAGCGCTTTCCCGTTACCAGTACGGGTTTGCCATCGCCCTTGAGGTCGGCGATCGTCAAGGCGTGAGCCTGCGACCAGGCGTTGTCGATAACATGTTTCACCCAGGTGCGGTTGCCCTGCGCGTCCTTCTTTTGTTCGTACCAGAAAATTCCGTAGTCGTGGGCGAGGGTGGTGACGAGGTCCGGCAAGCCGTCGCCGTTCACGTCCATCGTGTAGATGAATCCTGTCGCTCCCAAGTCGAATTCGGGGTGGCCGCTATCCGCGCTCAAAAACGCGTGGAAGGCCCACTCGACGTGGCGAGGGTCGGGGGGAGCTTCAAACCATCCCTTGGGCGTGATGATGTCCGTGCGCCCGTCGCCGTTGACGTCTCCCGCGCCGATGCCGTGCCCATAGCTCCGGGGACTGACCACGTGTCCTACCCAGTGCGCGTCCTGGCCTTTGCCGACGATTTCGTACCAGGTCAGCGGGAATTTGCTGTCGCCGAATTGCGGTAAGAGTTGTTGCGGCTTGCCGGTATTCAGGATATCCACCAGAAACGAGAATTCCACCGGCGAGCGCGTCTCGATGACGTGCTTCACCCAGGGCTGGTTCGATTTGCCGGGGTTTTCCCACCAAGCCAGTGGCGTGGTCCAGTAGGAACTGGTCACCACATCGGGGTAGCCGTCACCATTCACATCAATCGCCAAGTCACCCAAGTCTTCCAAGTAACCGCCATTGAAGGGCAGGTCCCGAAAATGGTGTTTGATCCAACGCGGCCCATCCTTGCCTGGCAGCGTTTGCTCGTACCAGTTCTCGCCGGAAATGATGTCGAGCTTCCCGTCGCGATTCACGTCGGCGACCTCTGCCGCTTCGCTTTGTCCCAAGTCAATGGTGTGTTTATAGAAAGGAATTTCCTCTGAGCCCTGCGCGCTCACGCGTCCCGTAATCCAGAATAGGCAGGACGCGAGGGCCAGGAAGCCCAGCGACAGGCGCACAAGAGGGGCAGCGCGGTGGAGGATGCGAATTATTCTGCTAGCGCGGGAAGACATAACAATCTCCTTAACCAAGAATTCTTTTTCCCTCTCCCCCAAGGGGGCAAGGGAAGTAAATTCCAAACAACACATCCCTCTCTCAAAAGCGCGAGCATGTGTAGCGCAGACCTCCGCCTTTGAGGTCTGCGGTTCTTCCCGAGACTCGAGCTTCTAAATCGGAGGGCAGGAGTCCGTCTTGGAGATTTTCGGTTTTTCCAAAAGAAGAATCGCGGGCCCCAAAAACGGGGGTCCGCGCTACCCATTATCGAATCCCCAACTTGCGCGCCAGATTTTTCGTGAAGTGCAGTCCCTGGCGTGCCAGGTCATCGCCTGATGGCGCCAGGTCGCGCCAGATGGCGGCGGCTGCGGCCAGCGCGGGCTCCGGCTGGGCGAAAGATTCAATGGTCAGCCAGCCATCGTAGCCAATTTCCTTCAGCACTTTGAGAATTCCCTTCCAATCGTTGTGGCCGGTTCCCGGTATGCCGCGATCGTTTTCAGAAATGTGAACATGTCCCAAATCTTTGGCCACCGCGCGCAGGGCCTCGGCCGGATGCTGTTCCTCGATGTTCGAGTGAAAAGTGTCAAAGTGGATTTTCACGTTGGGCGCGCCCACATCATGCACCAGGCGAGCGGCGTCCTCGAGGGTGTTGAGAAAGTAAGTCTCGAAACGATTCAGCGGCTCGAGGCAAAGGCACACATCGCGTTTTTGCGCGCGGGTGGCGGCTGCGCGCAGACCTTTGACGGCCCACTTCCACTCTTTCTCGGTGCGCCGGCTTCCGGTCATAACTCCCAGGCCGGCGTACAAGGGACCGCAGATCAGGCGGGCGCCCAGGTCCGCCGTCCTGTCCATACACTTTTTCAAGAACTCCACTCCTTGCGCGCGGGTGGCCGCATCGGAGCTGATCAGGTTGGCATGGCGCGGCAGCACGCAGCACGTGGTACGTTCCAGTTGCAGCCGATCGAGCGTGGCCCTGATCGCCGGAATATTGGCGGGCTCGTCGGGAGAGAGGAAGAGTTCGACTCCGTCAAAGCCCCATTCCTTGATGCGGGCGAATAGCGGCTCCTGTTTCTCTCCCACCTGGGTGGTCCAAACCATGGTATTGACGCCGAATTTCATTGCGTTGCCTCCTCCTTGGTAAGGGAAGGGCGGGGCTTTAGCCCCGCCGTTTAGAGACCTTCCCCATTATTCCTCTTTCTCGCGCCCCGCGGTCGCCGCAGCGACCGCGGGGCGCGAGAAGGGAATTAAGATAGATAGCCGCGTCTGCGGTGGGGCTGAAGCCCCGCCCTTCCAAATGTTCGATGAGAACTTCTGAGCCTAGCAAGAAATCGCGGCGACCGCAGTTCGCCCCTACAATGCTAATTCCCACCGGCGAATAATCACGCAAGCCGGGGCACTAAATCACATCCCACGGTTTCCGGCGCTCTTCATTCAACATCTTATTGGCGTCGGCGTCACCGATGAACAGTTCCTTCTGGCTATCCCACCGCAATTTCCGGCCAAGCCGCAGCGAAAGGTTGGCAATGATGCAAACGCTGGTGGTGCGGTGGGTGGTTTCGATATCGGAGTTCGGCTTCTTCCGCGATCTTACGCAGGCCAGGAAATTGACCACGTGAGGCTGGTGCTGGGGTGTGGCATCGCCCTTTTCAATTTCCGTCGGGCCGAAGGTTTCCCACACATCGGTGGTGCGGTTGGGTGGCCAGATGGTATAGCCTTCGCGGTTGATGAACAGCGTACCATCCGTTCCGTAGAACTGCGTTCCATACGAATGTTCGTCCGGTCCCCGTCCCAGGTGGAAGCCGAAGCGGGCGATAAAGCCGGCGGAATTGAGCGGGCAGGCCGGGTATTCGTACATGACCTCGAGGGTGTCGGGGGTCTCGTAAATGCCCTGGCTGGCGTATCTCCCCCCTGAGCAGGAGACTGTCAGCGGGGCGTCCACTTGCATCGCCCAATGGACTACGTCCATCAAGTGCGGTCCCCAGTTGGTGGTTTCGCCGCCCCCGGTTTCCCAAAAGCCCGTGAATCCCCGGCGGCTGCGGTTGTAATGATGGTAAGGCGCGGGTCCGAGCCAGAAATCCCAATCGAATCCCGGGGGAGGATCGCTGTCGGGCGGAGGCGTTTGCTTGCGGTTCTCGCGCGTAAACCCGCCTCCATGGAGCCATGCCTCGACAAAGGTGACCTTGCCGATCTTGCCGCCGCGAATCATCTCCACAACTTTCTGGTAATGCTCGCCGGAGCGCTGCTGCGTGCCACACGTCACCACGCGGTTGTACTTGTTGGCCGCCTCCACCATTTTGCGGCCCTCGTAAATCGTGTGCGATATGGGCTTTTCTACGTATACATCCTTGCCCGCCTCACACGCCATGATCATGGGAATGCCGTGCCAGTGTTCCGGTGTGGCCACGATGACGGCGTCAATATCCTTGCGCTCCAGGATGCGGCGAAAGTCGCTGTAAGCGACGGTCTTGCCCGGTGGCGTCCCGGTGGCATCGAGCGTCTGGGCAAGTGGCAGTTGGTAAACATCCGCTGCGGCGACGGCATTCACTTGCCCCGTTCGCATCATGGAGCTGAAATCGAACCGGCCCTGGTTGCCGGCGCCGATCAGGCCGATGCCGATGCGGTCGTTGGCGCCGATCACGCTCCGAACGGCGGGGCCCGCCGAAAGGGCCAGGCTCGTCACACCCAGCGTCGTGGACTTGTGGAAATCCCGCCGCGTCATTTTGGATAAATCCATATTTAACCTCCAGATGAAGTCCGAAAACGCAGTGCATCGTAGCACGGGCAGAGTCATTTTGGATTTTAGATTTTGGATTTTGGATTGAGACAATTCGAAATCGGTAATTTTGCTCGTCACTTGTCACTCGTCACTCGTCACTTGTCACTGCTCTATCAAACGACCAGCGTGGCCACGGGCACCGTGCTGCGTTCTCCGCCGATGACGACGATGCCGGATTCGGTCACGTGCCATCCGCGCGCGCGGTCGGCATCGAAATCGTAGCCGATCCGGGTGTGTTCAGGAACACGGACGTTCTTATCCAGGATGGCGCGGCGCACTTGGGCGTGGCGGCCGATGTCGCAATTATCCATGATGACGCAGCCTTCCACGAGGGCGCCGGTGTGGACGCGGACGCCGCGGCCAAGAATGGAGTTGCGCACGACACCGCCGGAAAGAATGCATCCGCCGGATACGATGCTGTCGATGGCCTCACCGCGGCGATGGGCCTCGTCGAAGGTAAACTTGGCAGGCGGGTCGGGGTAGCTGGTACTGCGCAGGGGCCACTGGCGATTGTAGAGGTTGAGTTCAGGCTTGACGGAGCGCAGGTCCATGTTGGCTTCGTAGTAGGCATCGATGGTGCCGACGTCGCGCCAGTAGGGGATGGAGTCTTCGGCCTCGCCGGGGATGCGGTTGGTCTGGAAGTTGTAAGCGTAGATGGGGGCGTGGCCGGCGAGCTTGGGCAGAATGTCCTTGCCGAAATCGTGGTGACTCGCGGGGTCATTCGCGTCGGCTTCGAGCAGATCCACAAGCGTGCGCTTGGTGAAGATGTAGTTGCCCATGGAGGCGTAGACTTGGCTGGGATCGCCGGGCAGGGTGGGCGCATGGGCGTTCTTTTCGTGAAAGGCCATGATGCGTCCATCCTCGTTGGCCTCGATGACGCCGAATTCGGCGGCGTGCTTTCGGGGCACGGGGATGGCGGCGACGGTCACTTCCGCGTGCCTGGCCATGTGGAAGTCGATCATGCTGGCGATGTTCATGCGGTAGACGTGATCGGCGCCGAAGATGGCCACCACGTGCGGGTCGGACTGCTCGACGAGGTTGATGTTCTGCAAAATGGCGTCGGCTGTGCCCTGGTACCAAGTCTCGTCCTCGGAACGCATCTGGGCCGGCACGGGGATGATGAAGTAGCTCTTCAGCACTCCGCTGAACTGCCATCCCTCACTCAGATGCTGGAGCAGCGACTGGCTGCGGAACTGGGTGAGCACGTAGATCGAGTTGATTCCGGAGTTGATGAAATTGCTGAGGACGAAATCGATGATCCGGTATTTGCCTCCGAAAGGAACCGCCGGCTTGGCGCGTTCTCGAGTGAGGGGAAAGAGCCGCCTTCCCTTGCCGCCGGCAAGTACGATGCCCAACACGCGAATGTGCAAGGCCCCTTCCGCGGCCAAGACGGGGTCTTGTTCGGCGATTTTCTTCTTCGGCAATCCGTGCTCCGGAGACAGTTGTCCTACGCGATTTTATCAGAGCCAATCTTTGTGGGGATAATCTAATTATGAGCGAATCGTTCGAGAAAAACGCTCTTTGTTCTAAGTGATGGTGATCACTCTGACATGACCGGCGGGCAGGCGCAGGTGGGCGCTTTAGGGCAGTAGACAGCGAGGAGCTTTAAGTAGAGGCCGGCTTCACAGGTTGCGGAAAAACTCGTGGGCACTGTCATTCTGAGGAGCCGCAGGCGACGAAGAATCTCGCATTGCCATGAAAATGCGCAGGGCGAGATTCTTCGCTCCACTCAGAATGACAGCATTGAAGCGTTTTTCCGCAAGCTCTTCAGCCGGGCAGCTTTTCGTAGCGACCCCGCCCCCGAATCCCGATTTCCGCCTCGTCCTCCTCCCTTTGGCCTTTGCCTGTTTCTCGCCATTGGTCACTCGATCCTTGTCACTGCTTTTGCAGCTCCCCCAAGTCCCTTCGGGAAATCGCAGACGCCAAAGAACAAGGGTCTGCGGCAGCCGGCCGTGGCGGCGTGCCCCATGCAGATTGACGGCGTGCGGTTGCCGCTGGGGCATCGGGCGTGAAAAAAGCCCGCAGTCAGGACTGCAATGACCGCGACTGCCCGCTGGAAAAGCCGCAGGGCCAGAGTGCGGGCCCTGCGCTACGCTTTGAGGTCGCGCAATAAGCGGTTGAACGACTTGTGGTATGGGTCGTGATCTTTCCAGGCGCGGAAGTCGCCGATGTGGCGCATGCGGCGGAGGCTGGCGGCCCAGGCTTGACGCGTTTTCTTTACGGCGTCATCCAGGCGGATGGGGAAGAGGACCTGTTTCTTCTTCTTCCGTTCTTTCTCCAGCGCCGCCTCCACCTCTTCTTCCACCCACGGGCTGCGAATCGAGTTCGCCGATAAGATCACCATGAGCTTGTCATAGACGCGTATGGATTCCTCGATGCGCGCTCGGAACTTGTCGCCGATCTTCAAGTCTTCGGGCGCAAACCAGCAGCGCGCGCCTTTCTGCTGAAGGTCAGCGTGGAACCGCCGTACGAACTCGTCGTCTTTGCTCGAATAGCTGATGAAAAAAGCGATATACAGTTTTCCCGCCACAAGTTTCGGCGCCGCCGTTGACAGCGATGCCTTGATGTTTTACGATGATGACGTGAATTCAACCATTGCCGCACCGGTTGACTGGATAGAGGCTGTGGGAAATCTGCGTTTTCCATCGAAGGCGGACCATCGTCTTCAGGAACTAATGGACCGCAACAACGAAGGGGTTTTGCAGGAATCGGAAAGGGAAGAACTGGAGGCATTGGTTGAATTGAGCGAGCGACTGTCGCTCGTCCGCGGCGAGGCATTGCAGATTTTAGGCAAGCAGCCATAATGAGCCTCCCGGAGGAACTGTCGCGCACAGTTCGGGCACGCGCTGACGGGCGGTGCCAATATTGCCAGATGCACGAGAGCCTCCAGGGAGCCACTTTTCACGTTGAACACATAATCCCACAATGCAAGGGCGGGCGCGCAGATTTGGAGAATCTCGTGCTGGCGTGCCCTGGATGCAATCTGCATAAAGCCAGCAGGATTACGGCGATTGATCCGGCGACGGGTGAGCGTGTGCAATTATTTCATCCCCTCCGGCAACGCTGGTCAGAACACTTCCGGTTTAATCGCTATCAGATCGAAGGGTTGACCACCGTGGGCCGCACAACCGTAGAAGTGCTAAACCTGAATCACTCCCGCCGTCAGCGCATCCGCGAAGTTGAGGAAGCGTTTGGTCTCTATCCGCCAGCGCATTGAGGGATTTCCCTTGACGACACTTACCCCGCCTCGGTGATTTGCGTCCAAATGAGGCACGCCCCGCTCAGGGCCAGCGCCGCCGGCCCCTACACGAGCACGCGGCGTGGCACGGGCATCCGAAGCTGTGAAAAAATCAAAAAAATGCTTGACTAGCATTACAGCTATGATATACTTCCCCTCCGATGGCCGGAGGGAGGTCCAGCATGGGTTACCAGTCCACGGTGCAGGTGATTCAGGGGGGTGGCAAGAACCGTCCATGGTGTCTGATTTGTCCCGCGCCCTTGGCGCAAGCCCTGGAGATTGAGAAGGGCGAGGTGATCGAGTGGGTGGTGGAGGACAAGCACCCGCTGATGTTGAAGCGCACTCCCCGACCGACCGAGGCAT
>JBEKAD010000173.1:0-8942 GCA_050018435.1 Terriglobia bacterium | reverse complement strand
TTGGACAGGCAACCCGACTTATGAAAACCGAAACCTCCTTCTCATTTACCGATCTTCCCTGTCCTAAACCCTTTCCTTGCAAGGGGTCGACGATGGAGAACCGATTATTTTGGACAGCAGTGGAAGATCGTAGCCCACGGCGCAAGAAGCCGTGAAAAAATCCCCTGGAAGAGCAAAAGCATTTCGCGCAGAGACGCAAAGCCGCAGAGGCACAAAGAAAACAACGCAGTTGATCTTTCCGAGTCTCTGCGCGAGATTGTGTATTTTTTCACAGCTTCGCAAGCCGTGGGAGAATCGATCCCCACCCCGCCCGAGCCCCGCAAGGGGCGAAAGAAATCACGGCCAAAGGCAACGGCGCAATAGCCTTTTTCTTGGGATGCCGTACAGGGGTTACGACCTAAAATCGCCGCAAGGATGGGTTCTTTCGCCCCTCCGGGGCTTGGGGGACTTTACGCGAACTCGTCACCCATAGCTCACGCTATGGGCTACCCGCTCTCAACCCTGGATCTTCTCAACTGAGGGAGGCGAAGATTCCAGGGGACAAATCTGTCGGAGTCACTCTGCCATCAAAACGCGTGGCGCCCAGCGGACCTCCCTGGCAGGGAAAGGACAGCCGCCAAGCGCCACACTTCTTCAACAGTTAGGTCGAAGTTCTCATTACCTCCGCAAAACGAGCCGTTGGTTAAATCCCATCAAGCACTTGCCAGTTCCTCAGAACGTTATGCGAGCGTCGAGTTGGACGTTGCGGGAGCCCGTATCGCCGGTAGCCGCTCCGAATGTGCCGCCACATGCGCCGCTGACGATAGTTGTACAGGCGGTGCTGAGATTGTCAAACTGCGGATGGTTGAACGCATTGGTAAAATCGGCGCGAATCTGGAATGTGTAGCGTTCCTTGATGGGGAAGTTCCGGGAGAGAGAAACATCAAAATTGTTCTGCCCCGGACCGTAGAAGGCGTCGCGCGGCGTGTTGCCCAAGGTGTCGGACGCCGTTGGGGTGAAGGCGGCAGGGTTGAACCATTGCTTCACCGTGGAATTGGCCCCATTATAGGGGGAGATACCCGTTCTGGTGGTGTATTGGGAGGCGCCAAACCACCCCGTGACATTGGTCTGGCTGACGCCGTAAGGGTAGCCTGTCTGGAATTGGGTGATACCGGCGATATTCCAATGGCCGATGATCTGATTAACCACCGGGACATTCGCCGCCAACTTTCCGCCTGCCCCCATCGGCACATCCCAAACATACGCGGCCGAGAAGCGCTTGGGGATGGAGATCATCGCCACGCCGTACTGCGCGGCAATATTGTAAACGTTTTGAACCGCGACCGCATCGGCCCGAGCGGCGGCGTCCACATCATCCATGGTCTTGGCCCAGGTGAAACTGAACAAGGTGGAGAGGCCTTGCGACCAGGAGTGTTGCACCCTCATCAGCAGCCCGTGGTAATTGGAAATCGCGCTGTAACTGAAGTAGTTAACGTTGAGCCATTGCGGGAAAGGCCGCAGGGATTGGGGAGTGGGGGAAGTTTGCCCATAGCAGCACGTGGCCGAGGGTGCGATTTGGTTCACGTTGAAGGTGACCGGCAAATGCGTGCCCTTATTCCCGACATAATCAACTTCCCCTAGCCAGCCGTGGGGGAACTGATGCTGCACGCCCAGGGACCACTCCTGCGATACAGGGATGGCGCCAGTCTTTTGGAACTCCGCCACGGCCTGGGTGGGACTCGTCAAACTGGAAGGGATGTTGGGCAGGCCGTTGCTCTGGTTGAAAGCACAGGGGCTGGGAATGCCGTTTTGGAACACAAAGGCTGGAACGTAACTGGTGGAGGAGTAAGTGCACGAGCGGGTGTATTCGCTGGACTTCCCGGTCGCCACAAAACCAATACTGGGCAGCTCGAAGAACCCCGCGCCGCCGCGCAGAACCGTATTGTGCCCCAACCCGTAGGCGAAGCCCACGCGCGGCAAAAAGCCCTTGTAATCATCCGGCATAAAATGCCGAGGCGCGCCATTGAGGCCCGCATATTGGATGGCTCCCAGCTTGCCCGTGGTGGGATCCGTGATGATGGGATTCAGGGTGTAGAGCCAGTTGTTGACTTCCGTCGGGCGCCCATCAAATTCCCAGCGTAAACCGAGATTGATCGTCAGCTTGGACGTTACTTTGAAGTTGTCCTGAACATAGGCCGAGGCATAGTTCAGCCGGTAGCGGTAAGTGTAATCGGTCGTGGAAATGGACGCCGAAGAGACTTGGCCCAAGTAGAGGTCGGCGGGGGCAAAGCCTCCCGTGGTTTTTCCCGTCGACAAAACGGTGCTGTTCGTGAACGTGCCGTTGAACGTATACGCTCCGGAAAGCACTCCGGGGCTATACACGTTGTCCATGTACCGCATGAACTCGCCACCGAGGTGCAGGCTGTGACGACCCCGGACAATCTGGAGTTCATCGTTGAAGACCTGGTGCCGATCAAGGGTATGACTGGGGCTTTGACCCCCCAGACCTTGCAAAACGCTGCTGGTGCCAATACTCGGAAATTCCGTCAACGGAACACCCGGCAGTCCCAGGGACGATACATCCTGGCTGGCCACGATGCCAAAGTTACTTTCTTCCGACTGCCCCAGGCGGAGTTCATTGGTAATGGTGGGCGAGAAAATATGGACCCACGTCGCCTCTTCTTGATAGTCCCTCCAGCCACTGGTGGAACTCGGGTTGGCAGCATTGGGAAAGTAAGTGACCGCCTCGCCCCACGGGCCGTCACGGCCATACCGGAACCATAGGCGGTCGGCGTCGCCAATTTCTTGATCGACGCGGTCGGTGTTATACAGGTACGAGTGGTAGCCCACCGGGCTGACGCAGTAGTTAGCGCCGGTACTCAGTTGGCAATTCGGCGCCGGGAAGAAGGAAAAAACTTTCTTGGCGATGGGATCCTCGGGCGTGGTGATGATGTTCCCGGCGAAAGCCGTGCGGACAGGGACCTTCGTGCCGGACGTGGTGGTGCCCTGCGTCGTGGTCGAGGGATCGTAGATGGTCGGAGTGGTGGTGTTGGTGGGAGTGGGGCCGGAGAAATTCCCTTGCAGCTCCATCGCGGTCGGCACTTCCGTGTTCAAGGTTTTAGGCGAGTAATTGATCGTGTCTTCCAAACCCGCAAAGAAGAAAGTGTGGCGTTTCCGGCCGTTCCACAGGCCGGGGATATAAACCGGCCCTCCCGCGGAACCCCCAAAGTAATTGAAGATGTTTTCCGGTACGGTGTAGGGGCGCGCGTTAAAGAAATCGACGGCATTGAGCCCCTGATCGTTGTGGTACTCAAACAGGGCCCCGTGCAGATTGTTCGTGCCGGCTTTGGTCGTGGTCAATATAACGCCGCCGCCCGTCTCGCCGTACTGCGCGGAATAAGCAGTGATCTGCATCTGCAACTCTTCGGTGGTGTCCGGAGTGGGCTGGAAGCCGCCCGTGTCGTCGGCAGCCTGGTTAACCGGAAGCCCGTCGATGATGGTGGGAACAGTATCGGGGCGGCCGCCCGCGGCACTGACGTCGTTGTGGTTGGTATAATTTTGGCTGGTACTTGATGCGCCCGCAAAAATCTTGGAGAGCAGGTCCTCGGTGGGGCCGCTCGACCCGATCGTTTGCGGTAACTTGATAAGGTCAGAGTTCGACACGGTGGCGCCAATCACCGGCGATTCGCGCTCCAACTGGGGAGCGGTCGCGGTGACGGTGACGGATTCGGTTCTGCTCCCGAGCACCAGCGTGACGTCCACGCGGGCTTGCTGGTTCATCACCAGAGGAACATTCTCCTCCACGTCGGACTTGAACCCCTCTTTGCTGAACGTCACCCGGTAGGTGTCCGACTGGAGAAATGGCGCCACGTAAACTCCCGCACCGTTCGTGTCGGTGGTCACGCTCACATTGGTGGCCTTGTCCGTAACCACCACTTTCACCCCGGGGACTACCGCCCCCGAGGAATCCCTGACGATTCCGCTAATCGAGCCGGTAATGGTCTGTGCCGCCGCGGTGCCCGCCAACAGCAGCCCCACCACCAAGCACTCCAGCGCGATCCGCAAACTCAACTTCTTTACTGTCGTCATACTGATAACCCTTCCTCTCTATTCATCACAGGTTAACCACCCATCGGGGAAGTTAGCTGTGTTGAAATGTTAATTGTTAAGAGCCTCCGGTTACACGTTGATGAAAATAAGGCGAAGTTCTCAACCGCGCCTCTCTGGCTCCGCGGGGAGTTGAAGTCAAATTTACAGGGGACCCGGACCTCGCATTTGAGGTTCGAAAAGGCGATCTCTACACCTTCACGCCATGACAACGACGGCATGACAATCCAACTTCTGCGGGATTGGATCAGAGCCATCCATCTCGTTCAAATTACCGGACAGGTCGCCGCCGCTTCCTCGTTTATGAAATCTCTTCGGAGGCCGATGCAAGAATCGCTTTGAGACGGCGCAAGCCCTCTCCCGCTTAACTAATACCCGACGCAGAAATTGGAAGTTCGCCTGCAGCAGTGCTTCCGGCTATCATTCCCGCGCGCGTTGCCGGACGCGCCAATTCAACCCGATTCGGACCAAGCTGTCAAGAGGAATTGTGAAAAAATGTCGCCTTCAGCTCACTCAGCCATTCCAACCCTAAAATACGATCCGAAAGGCGGCAGCTTCGCCGCCGCACTCCAAGGCGCCTACGGCGCGGGGAGCGGCGATTTCTTTCACCGTTCAACATCGTACGGCCCAATGCCCCCGGTTACTCCATCTACCCCCTGCGGGGATCAAGGATGGACAGGGCCGAGGACGTTCTGGGGCGCAAAAAGCAGGCAAAGCGCCTTCCCTTCCATTCGCGCCTAACTTGCTCAACTGAAACGAGTAATTCATCGAATTTCTGGAGAGCGCCATGTTCTTTCGCCCCTTATAGGTAACAGGGTTTGCGCCGGAGGCGCGAGCCCTTAGCGCCATCAGTGAACTGCCTTTCGGGAACTGGAGGAATTTCCGTACCGGGATCAGAATAGGGTCGGACGGCACGCGCCGCCCCGCTACGAATATTCGCCCCCATCGCTTGACGATCGCCCGGAGACTTTCGAGCGGGGCGAACGCTGGAGTCGTAAACGCACACTCCAATGAGATTGGTTTCGACGACTCTCCTATAAGGGATGCGCCGGGCTCCAGCAAGCGTGCCCGTCGAATTCCTGAGGAGGGAAGCATCCCGGAACCTGAACCTTTCTCGATCTTGTGCGGCCATTTTTCATAATATAAGATGACTGTTTGCGGTTCTGAACATCCAAAGTGGTAGACACGCGCGACTTCACTTGGAGGTGTGGTCTTGGCAGAAGCTCCCAAGTACGACCTGACAGTGATCGGAAGCGGCCCCGGCGGATACGTGGCGGCGATACGCGCCGGCCAGTTGGGCCTGAAAACGGCAATTATTGAAAAGGATGACAAGTTTGGCGGGACTTGCCTGCACGTCGGCTGCATCCCCACCAAAGACCTGCTGTTGAACGCGGATGTTTATGATTACTTCAAGAACGCCAAAGAATTCGGCATTGTGTGCAAAGAGTTTTCCCTCGATTGGCCGGCGATCCTGGCGCGCAAAACCAAGGTTGTTACCAAGCTGGCGAAGGGCGTGGAGTTCCTGCTCAAAAAGAACCGCGTCGAGATGATCCGTGGCCTCGGCAAGATTTCCGGCCCCGGTAAAATCAGCGTGACCGACCCCAAGGGCGCTCCGCAGGAAATTACGGCGAAGAATATCGTACTGGCCACGGGCTCGGAAGCCCGCATGTTACCGGGTCTCGAGCCGGATGCCAAAACCCTTCTCACCAACAAAGAGATTCTGAGCCTGCCGGCGATTCCGAAATCGATGGTCATCATTGGCGCGGGCGCAGTGGGCGTGGAATTCGCTTCCCTCTTCCAGCGTTTCGGGACCAAGGTCACGGTGCTCGAAATGCTGCCGCGCGCCGTGCCGCTGGAAGACGAGGAGATTTCCGTCGAGCTCGAGAAGGCGCTCAAGCACCAGGGCATCGCCATTCAGACGCAGGCAAGGGTTGAGAAAGTTACTAAGACCGCGAATGGCATCGCGGTGGAGTACACGGTGGGGGACGCGAAACCGCAGACGATCGAAGCCGAGACGTGCCTGGTGGCCGTGGGCCGCGCTCCCAACACCGCGAACCTTGGTCTCGAGAAAACCCGCGTCAAGCTGGAGCGCGGCTTTGTGAAAACCAACGGCTTTATGCAGACGGATGAGCCGGGCGTCTATGCTATCGGGGACATCGTGGCGGACAGCCCGCTCCTCGCCCACGTGGCATCGATGGAAGGCCTCGTGGCCGTCACCCACGCGGCCGGCAAGCACGCCGAACCTATCAACCATCGGCAGATTCCTAATTGCACGTATACCGAGCCGGAAATTGGCAGCGTCGGCCTGACCGAGCATCAGGCGCGCGAAGCCGGTCACAAGGTAAAGATCGGGAAGTTTCCTTACGCAGCCGTCAGTAAGGCCGCGATTCTGGGGGCGCGCGAAGGCTTTGTAAAAGTGGTGAGCGATGAGCGCTACGGAGAAATTCTGGGCGTACACATTATCGGGCCGCGCGCCACGGAGACCATCGCCGAAGCCGTGATGGCCATGCGCCTGGAAGGCACGGTCGACGACATCGCGCATACCATGCACGCCCACCCGACGCTGGCGGAAGCAATGGGCGAAGCTGCGCACGCGGCGGTGGATTGGGCGATACACATCTAGGTGTCAGGTGCCAGGGATTCGGTGTTGGGTGCTAGGAATTCGAGGTAATGATGAATTCGAAATTATAAATTATGAATTATGAATAGCAGCCGACATTCATAATTTAGAATTCATAATTCATAATTTTGAATTTTCCTGACACCTGGCACCTGACACCTCCTTACCATGCTTCTCCACCTCGAACAACTCGGGTTCGTGGACTACGCGGCGGCGCTTGAGCTGCAAAAGGAGAAGGTGGGGCAGCGCAAAGCCGGGGCCATTCCCGACACGCTTCTCCTGCTCGAGCACCCGCACGTCTACACGCTCGGCCGCAACGCCCGGCGGGAAAACATGCTGGTGTCCGCCGAGTGGCTCGCCTCGCGCGGCGCGCAGGTTTTCCAAATCGACCGAGGTGGCGACGTGACCTATCATGGCCCCGGCCAACTGGTGGGTTATCCGATCCTCGATCTCACCCAGCACCGGCGCGATGTTTCCTGGTACATGCGGTCGCTCGAAGAAGTTTTTATTCGCACAGCGCGCGATTTCGGGATTGAAGCAGAGCGCTCGCCGGGCGCGGCCGGCGTCTGGGTAGGGAACGACAAGCTTACCGCCATGGGTGTACACCTTTCGCGCTGGGTTACCTCGCATGGATTCGCGATGAACGTCAATACCGACCTAAGCTATTTCGAGTGGATCATTCCCTGCGGCCTGCCCGGCAAGGGGGTGACATCCCTTGCCAAATTACTCGGCCGCGCTGTCAAGATGGAAGAGGTCGCGGAGCGCGTGGTGGAACACTTTGGGGTTGTGTTTGGGCTGGAGGTGCGAACTGGCGAAGAAGTGAAGGAGTTGAAAGTCGAAAGTTGAAAGTCGAAAGTGAGGTGCTCTGACCTGAAAGTCGTGACTTTTGACTTTCGACTTTCGACTGCCAACTCTGAACTGAGGGATTGTCACTGGAGGTCGTTGACCTCTGCGGCTTGCTGCCCTACGATGAAGGGATGGCACTGGCCAGCGTGCGCAGGGCGTGGCAGTCGGCGTCAGATGTCAGTCGTCCGTCATCCATTGCCACGGACAACTGACGACGGACCACGGACAGTTTTTGAGTGACCCATTGAACCCATTTCTCCATAACCCAATGAGGTAGATCATGCCCACAAACGTCACCATGCCCCAGATGGGGGAAAGTATCGCGGAAGGAACGATCACCAAATGGATGAAGAAGGTTGGTGAGCGCGTCGACCGCGACGAACCGCTATTCGAAATTTCTACCGACAAAGTCGACGCGGAGATTCCCTCCCCCGTCGCCGGTGTGCTCACGCAGATTCTCGTGAAGGAAAACGAGACGGTGGCGGTAAACACGGTGGTGGCCATCGTCGAAGG
The DNA here is from genome assembly GCA_050018435.1 of Terriglobia bacterium. Lineage (GTDB taxonomy): Bacteria > Acidobacteriota > Terriglobia > UBA7540 > UBA7540 > Bog-366. Next base: position 877 of record JBEKAD010000173.1, on the reverse strand, counting down.
CGAGGGTGCAGGGGCGGCGCCAACGCCGGCAGTGGCAGCCACAGCCAGTCCGGAAGCGCCCTCTGCGGCTCTGCCCGCCCCTGCAAGCCCGGGTGCGCCAACGGCCGTCATGCCGCTGGCGCCAGAGGAGCACGAAGGCGGCGAGGCCGAGGAAGTCCGCACGTCTCCTCTCGTGCGGCGCATCGCCCGAGAGCATAACGTGGATTTGAGCGAGGTGAAGGGCACGGGGTTAGGAGGGCGGGTCAGCAAGAAAGATATCCTGGATTTTATCGACCAGCGGCGTGCGAGCGCTCCCCCCGCGCCGGCCGCTGCCCCCGCCCCCAACGCGCCGCCCGTGGCGTTCACGGGAGCGACGCAGATTGTTCCCATGACGCCCATGCGCCGGCAGATTGCTGAGCACATGGTGATGAGCAAGCACACCTCCGCGCACGTTTACACGCTGGTGGAAGTTGAAATGACCCGCGTGGTGGCGACGTGCGAGCGCTGCAAGCAGGATTTTGAACAGCGCAATGGCATCAAGCTGACCTATACCCCCTTCTTTGTTCGGGCCTGCGTCGAAGCGATCAAGGAGTTGCCGGTCATCAATTCTTCTGTGGACGGGGCCAACATCATTTACAAGCGCGACGTGAACATCGGCATCGCGGTGGCGCTCGAAAACGGCTTGATCGTGCCGGTCATCAAGCGTGCGGACGAGAAAAATTTCCTGGGCGTGGCGCGCGCTGTGCAGGATTTTGCCGACCGCGCACGCTCGAAGCGCTTGAGCGTGGACGATGTCCAGGGCGGGACCTTCACCATTACCAATCCGGGCAGTTTCGGCGGGCTGTTCGGCCTTCCCATTATTCATCAGCCGCAAGTGGCGATCCTGGGAGTCGGCACC
>JBEKAD010000172.1:0-8968 GCA_050018435.1 Terriglobia bacterium | reverse complement strand
ATGCCCTGAGTGGAGATTCCCGTTTCGGAGTTAGTAACCGTAATTTGAGCTCCGGGAACGGCTCCGCTCGAGGGATCATTCACCTGTCCCACGATTGTGCTGGTAATCGTCTGCCCCCAAGCAGCAATCCCCAAGAGGCAGGTCATTGTCAAGGTGCCGGCAAGACACAACAGTTTTCGTCTAATCATGATGGTTGTCCTTCCCTCCCTATCGGATCTGGAACTGCAGATTTCGGACCCCCCGACGAATTTCAGCATTGCAGAATGAACACTCAGGTCGCGCCCATTGCTGACTTGAGCGAAGAAGCCACTTTACTCCAGCGGACGCTCTTCGTCCGGCCATGCCAACGATTTTTCCCGCGGCGCCAATAGTCGTACTGGGCGTCCCGTCTTCCACCGTTGACACGTGCCGACACGGCAAGAACGCCACCAGCCTAGCGCTGCCCTGGGCGGTGAACTCAAATATGTCGAAGTTGAGAGCGGAGGTGAATGCCCGCCTACGTTACTAACCTGGAGACCGCCACGGTGAAAAAATGCGAACCGCTACCCGGTCCCCATCCCTGAACACACCAAGCTTTTCAGGGGTAACCTTAGCGCAAGGCAGTAAGCGTGTCAACAACTATGAGCCGTGAGTGTTGTTAGCTAAGAACACAACTATGAGCCGTGAGACAAGCCGCGAGAATTTCTGGCCTGGAAGGGGCGGCGGTGTTAGTATTTGCCCCGCAATGCCAAGGGGGAATTCTTTTCATCATATTGGGAGGGTGGCCTGCATGACACATGGATCGAGTTGGAAATCTGCGGGGGCGCGCGAGTGGGCGCGTTTCCGGAAAGTCGGCGGGCGGCGGCTTCAGTTCGTCGTTCTCACTGTACTGATGGGCGTTGCCACGGCGGCGGCTGACGTCAAATTGCCGGCGCTAATTGGCGACAACATGGTGTTGCAACAAGGCCGGCAGGTGGCAATTTGGGGAACAGCCGACGCGGCCGAGCAAGTTACCGTGAGCCTGGGGGAACAAAAGGCGATGGCCACCGCTGATTCCAATGGCCAGTGGAAGGTGGCCTTGGGGCCGCTGAAGAAGGGCGGACCCTTTGAAATGACGGTGGCCGGAAAGAATACCCTGACCATCCATAACGTGCTGGTGGGAGAAGTGTGGGTGTGCTCCGGCCAGTCGAACATGGAGTTTGCCCTGTGGAACCACGGTGTGTTCGGTGGCGCGAAGAACGCGGAGCAGGAAGTGGCGGCGGCGAATTATCCTCTGCTGCGGCTCTTCATCGTGAAGAAGGCGGTGGCGGGGAAACCGCAAACCGACGTGCAGGGCCAGTGGGTGGTGGCAAGCCCCGCGACGGCGGGAAATTTCTCCGCGGTGGGCTACTTCTTCGGCCGTGATTTGCACCGCACCATGAAATTCCCCGTGGGGATGATTGACACAACTTGGGGTGGGACGGAAGCTGAGGCCTGGACCAGCGATGAGGCCCTGGAAGCGGACCCCGATTTGAAGGTCGGAGCAGATTCCTGGCGGCAGAGGATTGCCGATTTCCCTCAAGCCCTCGAACAATACAAGCAGAAACTGGGAGAATGGGAGAAGACTGCGGAAGAGGCTGAGGCCAGTGGTAAAGTGGCGCTGGCCCTTCCCGACGCCCCTAAGAACCCCCGAAGCAATGCGTGGCGCGATGCCGGGTTATGGAACGGCATGGTTGCGCCCCTCACGCCCTATGCGATTGCAGGGGTCATTTGGTATCAGGGAGAATCGAACGCGCCTTTTGCCTACCAATACCGCAAGGTGTTCGCCACGATGATTCAACAATGGCGCGCCTCCTGGAGTGAGGGAGACTTCCCGTTTCTCTTCGTTCAACTCGCCAGCTTTACGGTGGGTGGTCAGACCGCCGATACCTGGCCCGTCCTGAGGGAATCGCAGGAAAAGACCTTGGCCTTGCCGAAAACCGGAATGGCCGTGGCAATCGACATCGGGGAGTCACACGATATTCACCCGAAGAACAAGCAGGAAGTGGGGCGGCGTCTGGCCCTGACAGCGGAAAACGTCGCGTATGGCCGGAAGATCGAGTACATGGGGCCGTCCTATAAGTCGCTGCGGGTGGACAAGGGAACTTTGCGCGTGCGATTTACGCATACGGCCGGTGCATTGGCGGTCCGTGGCAAGCGCTTGACGGGATTTGAGATCGCCGGCGAGGATCAGCAGTTTTCCCCCGCGGAAGCGAAAATCGAGGGTAACGAGGTGGTGCTTTCCAGTTCGCGCGTTTCCAAGCCAGTGGCTGCCCGCTATGCTTGGGCGAACGATCCCGTGTGCAATCTCTATAACAAGGTGGGATTGCCGGCGCCGCCGTTCCGCACTGATGACTGGACGGTCCCCACGCAGGGAACGATTCGCACGGAAGCCCCGAAGTTCTGGTAAGGCAGTAGTGGCGGACCACACTCCAGCGCTTCGCACTTTCGGGTGGGGCTCGTTTTTGTGAGCAGGCGGCGGGATCTATGGTGAAGACGGGCATGTTGAAGTGGCTGGTCATTGGCATTGGCGATATCACGAAGATGCGGGTGATCCCTGCTTTGCTCGAAGAGAAGCGCAGCGAGCTTTGGGGAATTGTCACGCGCGACCCGGCGAAGGCCGCGCGCTACGGGGTGCAGGTCTTCACCGATTTGGGCGCGGCGCTGGCGTCGGGTGAGGCGGACGCCGTCTATGTGGCGTCGCCCGTGTTTCTCCACGCGCCGCAGACGCTTGCGTCGCTGGGGGCGGGGAAGCAAGTGCTCTGCGAAAAGCCCATGGCGATGAACTACGCGGAGGCGCGGTCGATGGTGGAGGCGGCGCGCGCGGCGGGCAAGACGCTGGGGGTCGCCTACTATCGCCGCACCTATCCCAAGGTGGCGCGGGCGAAAGAGTTGCTGCGGCAGGGGGCGATTGGGCAACCGCTGCTCGCCTACATCACCTGTTATGAGTGGCGCTCGGGCACCGAGGTCGAGCGCGCCTGGCTGTTTGACCCCGCCCGGGCAGGCGGCGGCCCGCTCTTTGATATTGGTTCTCATCGCATTGATGTGCTGAACTTCCTTTTCGGCGAACCGCAGCAGGTGGCCGGACAGTTGTCGAATGCGGTCAACGCGACGGCGGTTGAGGATTGCGCGACCGTCATGATCGAATACACCAACAAAGTGCGCGGCATCGTCGATGTGCGTTGGAACACGCGCGTGATGCGGGATGAGTTTCGCATCATGGGCACCCAGGGGGAAATGGACCTGACGCCTCTTAGCGGCCCGGAACTGGCCTTCCCCGGCGGGCGCGAGGATTTACCTACGCACGCGAATTTGCACTATCCCTGCATTGAGAATTATGTGGCGGCCGTGCTCGACGGCGCCCCGCTGCTCGCGAGTGGCGAGAGTTCAATGTGGACCGATTGGGTGACGGAGCAGGCGGTGGCGTCATCGGCCCAAAGGCGCGCGTCAGTGGCGCGCCCTGTAATCGATCGCACGGAAACCTGAATTGAGGAGTCAATCATATGGCAACCCAGAAAGTGAAGCGCTATGGCCAACTGATCGGATTGAAACCGGAAGTTTACGAAAAATACGTCGAGTACCACGCGAACGCTTGGGCCCAGGTCTTGAAGACGATCTATGATTGCAATATCCGCAATTACACCATCTTCTTCAAGGACAATATGCTCTTTGCCTACTTCGAATACATCGGCGATGACTTTGCCGCCGACATGGCGAAGATGGCCGCCGACCCCGTGACGCAGGATTGGTGGGCCATCATGGAACCGATGCAGCAGCCGATTCCCACGCGAAAGGAAGGCGAGTGGTGGGCGAATATGCAGGAAGTGTTCCACGTCGATTGAACCCCTACGTCCCTAGCTTCATCGGTCCGGCCTAAAGACGACTACCATGACCAGCAAAGAACGCGTGATGGCAGCGATGAAGTTTCAGGAGCCGGACCGGATTCCGCGTTACTTCTCTTTTTTCTGGCCGGAGTTCAAAGTCCTCTGGGAGCGGGTCCACGGCCCGACGGATCTGTTCAATTACTTCGGGGACGACATGCGATTGATCGAGCCCGAGGAGTCCGCGTGGCCGACGCGAGCGGGCGTTGTCGAGCGTCGCGGCGAGCGCGTGGTGGTGCGCACGGGTTGGGGTGAGACCAAGCTGACGTCCTTTACCGATCCCGCGGGCCAGGTGATGGGCCAGTTGCTTGAACCCGCCGTGAAGGAACGGGTCGATCCGGAAACCCTGCGCTTCGATGATCCCCTGATGGATAGTCGCTTCGAAAAGGCCGGCAAGCAGGCTGCCGCACTGAAGGACGAATATTTCGTCTGGTGCAAAAGCGGCGGGCCTTATCTGCGTGCGGCCTTCCTGCGCGGCGAGGAGCAGTTTTGGATCGATGTGGTCGAGGATCCCGGCTGGGCGAGGGCGTTTGTGGATCGCGTCGTGGACCACCTCGTCACCGTGGCCACGGAGGCGATGCGGCGCTTCGGCCTCGAGGAGACGGGTGTTGCCATCTACGATGACGTCGCATCAAGCCAGGGGCCGTTTGTGGGCCCCAAGCATTACGAGCGCGTGTTCCTGCCCGCCCTGCGGCGCATGGTGAAGACTTACAAGGATGCCGGCGCGCGCCGGGTTCTGCACCACTCGGATGGAAATATTCTGCCGCTCCTCGACATGTGGATAGACGCCGGCGTGGATGCCATCAACCCCCTCGAGTACCGCATCGGGATGGATGCGGTCAAGCTGCGCGAGCAATTCGGCAATCGTCTGGTGCTGACGGGCGGCATGGACAACTCGGATATCCTCCCGCGCGGTGACCGGGGAGAAATTCGCGAGCACGTCCTCTACCTGCTGCAAGCGGGCCGCGGGGGCGGGTTTGTTTTCGGCACCCACTCCTTCGGCCCTGACATCAGCGTTGAAACCGCGGCATATGTTTTGGAGTTGCTAGCGGAGTACGGGAATTATCCGCTGCCAAAATAATTCCCCTTTTCAGTCAAGGTCTGAGCGGTTCCCGCAGTTCCTGATCGAAATCACGGCTGTCCAAATTAGCAAACTCTTCGAGTGGTCAACGCGGCTCTGCGGACTGCTGTCATGAATACAACACCGAAACTAAGGACTCTTCTTGCCTCGTCCCCCGCGGGCGAGGGTTGTAAGTTCAAATCGATGCCGGCTGGAAGGCTGAGCCTTGCAGCCGACGCGGAGGAATATCCGCTTGGTCGATGGTACCCAGCAGCGCTCCGTCCGGATTTCGCAATCGCAGACTGACCCGCGCGAGGTCACGAGCGTCAGCAAGGGTGGCGTTGACAACGCAAGGCTCGAGTGAGCTCACGGTTCCCAAGGGGTGGACCGTGTGAACCTTTCCACTCCGAAAGAGCGGGACCAACTCCAGATGTCCAGTGTGAAAAATTCCAAACGAGCCCGTCGCGCGAAGTTCTTCCCCCTGGCGAGTAACCTTCAGTCGCGTGGCCAGGGCGGCGCAATGATTGACGTGCACAATTTCATTTGCCTCGACGCGCGCGCAGTGCCAGCGGATTACAAAGGAGTATTCCTGGCCCGGCCGAAGTTCCGCCATCGGGCTGAGAATTTCCGTTTCCAGAAACGGATCGCACCCGGTCGGATCATCGCTCGAATCGAAGCGGTCACCATGAATCGTGCAGGTTCCGTGCCCGTTGATCCAAAACTCGGCGGCCGCATCATCCGGGTAAGGGACGCCGCGGAAGAGTGGGAAGGTTTCAGCAAATACCGTGCGGCGCCGGGAATCGAGCGTGGCCAGCCAACCCGCTTCCGGCTTCGTCCCGAATTTCGCCACGACGTCCGCGAATTGCAGCCGCAACAGCTTGCGTTGCACGTCGATGGTGAGGCCGGGATATTCCTGGTCGCCAAACATTTTGTGGAAGGTTGTTGCCGGCAGGAAAACCGTGAGGTCGGGGTGCGCGTCATGTTGGGTAACCTGCCAGATCGACCAGCGCACCGGCCGCCGCGAGGTATTCCTCATGGTGTGGGAAATCTGAACCACCGCGGAGCGGCGGAAAATGCGGATTTCCCGTGAGAAGGTCAGGCCCGTATACTCATCATGCGGGCTGGTGAGATGAATCGCCAAAGAGCCCGGCGATTCCTCCACGAGGCGACAATCGAAGGGACTGCCATCAAGGAGCGGATCGGGCGGGCCCGGCCACTCCTCATCACTCGACCACCCTTGCGGTGCGGGCCAAACTTTGCTGCCGCCGTAATTCTTCCAGCCGGAATCCGGCCCGTTTTGTTCAGGAGGGAAAACTTGCCCCCGTAGACGGGGGTTGATGTAGAGGAACGGTTCCTCTCCCAAGCGCATCTGGATGATTCGCCCACCGATTTCCGGCACCACCAAGACTTGCAGCAGCCCGTTGGCAAGTTCGAGCGCCGGCCAGCCTTCGAAACTCACTTTGCCGAGGGAGCAAGGCGCATTGTGAGAGTTACTCATGGCTTCGTCCATTTTTCCCTGTACCACTAATTCCTGGGACCTTGTTGTGCCGCAAAGATTTTTCTCCGTGTCCTCTGCGGCAGGAAGGAATTTCACACAGAGTCCACTGAGCGTCTCTGTGCGGTCTGTGTGAAATCTTTTGAGGCACAGAGGACACGGAGAGGCTGGTTTTGGTTGCGGCCCTGCCGCGCTGCTTCACTATCGACGAACTTCTCACTCAGGATGCTAATTCCTCGCCACCGGCGCGCAGAACTGCACCTTGCGGCCCTTTTGGTATGCTTTGATCTTAATGTAGACATTGCTCGTGTCGGCATTCAGGTAGTGCTCGGCGGTCTTCAGAACTTCCTGCTGGGCGGGTGAAAGCGTTTTCCTCGCGAGCTTGCTTTCGCACGCTTGGGCCAAGGCGAGCGTCAGCGCGACATTGTCGAACCAGTCTCCGCGCGTGTGGAACCCCTGCCACTTTCCGTAGTCGGCCTTTTGCACCGACTCCATGAGACCGTGGATTTCCCGGATCGCCGCCTGCACACCCGCCAATCGCATGGAGGGTGAAGCCCACGGCGAAGCAGCGCCGGCGAGGTCCGAGAGCATTTGGTTCCAGTGAAGGTGCACATTGAGCTCGGTGAGGACGTGCGCCTGGAAGAAGTCGCGCCGGTCAGCGGGCACCAGCGGTTCCGCCTGCGCGGCCAGAGCCCCGGCCTGCTGCCAGCGGGGGATGGCCTGCTGGCAAATGGCGCCGAGGAACATCGTGTACTGCGGAAATTCTTTCACGCTCTCCAGGCTCTTGAATCGAACCGGCGATTGCGTATCGTTCTTGATCATTCGCACCAGCAAATCGATCACGAATTGGGGATAGTAATTATCCGCTAAGATATTATCCTCTTTAGTTCCGTAGCGGGCAGGAGCGCGGAAGTAGGCGTCGTAATACTGTGCGAGGACGGGGGCGGCTTTTTCTCCAAACTCCTCGCTACTCCATCTCTGCAAGTAAGCCGAACTGGAATCTTTGGCCTGCCAGGGCTCGGCGTCCCAAGCCAGTTCCATCACGGCGCGAGTGGTCATGGGCACGGGGCGCAGGTCGCTGGGGTTGAGCATCAGGTACGCCGTAGCGCCGGCGGTGACGGCCCGCCCCAGTTCGCGCGACAAACGCTCGATGGGAACGCGCTCGGTGAAGTGGTTGGAGTTCCCGCCGACGACGGCAGTGTGGTAGTACACGCCTTGGCCTTTGCTGATACGGCCGTCGTCGCGCAGCACACCGGCCCCGTCATCAGCCCAAACCAGGGTCACGGCATCCGGCATTTTCAAGGCGCTACTCTGCATCAACTCGATTCCTTCCATCCAGGTGTTCATGATGAACTGCGGATTGGGGTCCGGCCGCTCCTGCCGCACGATGTCGATTTGCGTGTCGATGGCCTTGCGAATCATGCCCGCTTCGTCCTCAGGAGTTTGGGGGACGTCCGGCATGTCAATCCAGAAGGGGTGATCGTATTTTCCCCGCAGTCCCACGGTCCAAACAATCTCCTGGTCTTTGGAGTACTGCCGGACGGAGCATTTCCAGGCGGCCGTCAGCCGCTCCAGGGTGTAGGGCACGTTGGGTGGCCATTGGTAGGCGTTCAGTCCCAGCGGCTCCATGTGATGCTGATTGATGATGAGCCCGCGCGCTCCCGCGGCCTTCACTTGAGGCTCGTCAGGAAATACGAACGTACCTGGGATGATCATATCTCCCTTTAAACGGAGGAGCGCTTCAAAGATGCGGTCCCAAATCTTGAGGGATATCCCCGTGCCGTCGGTCGTCCCCGGACTCCACCCGGTCAGCAGATCCTCGTCGTTCATAAACCAGCCGCGATAATGAAAGGTGGGGCCCTGGGTTTTCACAAAACCGGCGGGCACCGTTACCGACGTCTGGCGCGCGGGCGCGTGGTCCGTCCACCAGTAGAGCGGGTCGACTCCCAGGAAGCGCTGCGAGAAATCGTAAATGGCATAGATGACGCCACGCACGTCTGAGCCCGTCAACACCAGCACGTGCTGCGCCGGCGAGCCCGGCCAAGAGGGGTTTGACGCCTCTTGGATTCGCAGGACCTCCCACCCGGAAGGCTTCATCTCCGCTCGGGGAAGGTTGGCGGACAACGCGATGCAGATGGTGGTGGCGGAGGCCTCCGAGGGCCGATGCGCCCAGGGCGGGGCCGTCCCGAAGACTTTGGTCATGTCTGAGGCCAGGTCCTGCGCGGCCTTTTGGATGGCGGTCGGCTCACGTGGGTCGATCAGCAAAGTCGTATGTGAGTCGATCGTCATCTGCCCGCGAGCGGCCGAGGCGAATAGGCAGATGCTTACAACTAAAACCGTCCTCTTGAGGTTGATCATGATGGACAAGGATGTTCTACGAAAAAGGCAGTGGGGTCAACCCCTACGTTTCCCAGCGCAGCGGAGCCGCAAAAGAAAGTCAAAACGCAAAGCGCAAAACGCAAAAGTCAAAGCCCGGTGTGCGGCGGGGCGGAGCCGCCAAAGAAAATCAAAAGGCAAAGCGCAAAAGGCAAAAGG
>JBEKAD010000171.1:0-11445 GCA_050018435.1 Terriglobia bacterium | reverse complement strand
CGAATGCCCAGCTTGTCTTCCTTCTTGCCGAAAGTGAAGCCGGGCGTGCCCTTCTCCACCACGATGCAGGAGGCTCCACGCGGCCCCTTGGCGGGGTTCGTCAAGCAGATGACCGAGTAGATTTCCGCCTCGCCGCCGTTAGTGATCCATTGCTTGGTGCCGTTCATTACGTAGTGGTCGCCGTCGCGAATGGCCGTGGTGCGCACGGCGCCGGCATCGGAACCGGCCTGCGGCTCCGTAAGCGCGAAGGCGGCGAGCTTCTTCCCGGCGGCGATGTCGGGCAGCCAGCGCTTCTTTTGCTCCTCGCTGCCGGAAAGAATGATGGGCAGTGTGCCGAGCGCCGTGCCCGCAAAGCTGAGGGCGACGCCGCCGCAGGCCTTGGAGAGCTCTTCGGTGACGATCACCATGTTCATGATGGGCGAGCCTTCGCTGATCCCGCCGTATTCGTCCTCAATGTAAACGCGAAAGAGGTCCGTCTCCGCCAGCACCTTGACCACCGGCCAAGGGAATTTGGCCTCACGATCGTATTCCGCCGCGATGGGTCGGATTTCCTTCTCGGCGATCTCCCGCGACAAGTCGCGAATGGCCGCTTGATATTCAGTGAAACCATAGTCCATCATGGGGAACTCCTTGGAGAAAAGTCGATAGTCGATAGTCGATAGTCGAAAGTTTAAAGTTAAAAGTCGATAGTCGATAGTCGAAAGTTGAAAGTTAAAAGCTTAAGAAGCCATCAGCAATCAGCGTTCAGTTTTGAGCTTTCAGCCTTCCAGATTCCGCATTCACTCACCCGCATTGGACATTCAGGGGCCTGCCTTCTGCTTTCTGCGTTCCGCTTTCTGCCTTCTGCCTCCAGATCTCAGCTTTTCGCGTTCCCCATCTGCTTGGGCGCCGATTATCCTTTGGGCCTTTAACTTTTGACTTTCGACTTTCAACTGTCAACTTTTGCCTTTCAACTTTCGACTATCAACTATCGACTATCGACTTTCAACTTTCGACTTGCAACTGCCCTTCTCACGCCGCTTGCGACACGGGGTCAGCAGGTAACGCGGGTGTATCTGGCGTGTCCGACCACAGGACGGGACGGGCCATCCAGGTTTCTCCGGCGCGGAACGAAAACCGGCAATAGTCTTCCAGGTCACCCGCGCGGAACGAGCTGAGGTCGATCTCGCCGCTCAGCGTGCCCGCCTTGGCCAAATACCGAAGCGCATTAACCACGGTCAGCGCATCCGCATTGGCGTCGCGGAGGGTAATTTCAACCCCGCGGATTGAGGAGGAAATAGCGTAGTCGCCCTGCGAATACTGCCCGGCGGTCTTGTCGATGACCCTGCGCAGGTCATCGGCGGCGTTGGGATGGCCTTCGAAGGTCACTGACCCGTTCAGCCGCTGGAAAGGCTCAAAAACCAGTGTGACGGGCTGGTTGCGGAAAGGCTCCCACTGCGCATGAGTGTAGTCGGGCCGGGCCCAAGCGACCGTCAGGAAGCCTCCCTTCCACACTATCAGGCGGACGTATTGGCCCGTCGGTTCGTCTTGGTAGTAGAGGGCGCCACCCGGAATCTGGGCACGCTCGGAGTCAGAAACCACGTGCAGGAAATCCAGCAGCTCGCCTGCAACCTCCCGCAGCGGCGGGACATCGTCGGGCTGCACATGGCGCACGACCAAAGAGGATGATTCCGGCGAATACTCCAGCCAGCTCGCCGCAATTTGCTCCAAACGCTTCTGCGTATCCTCCCCGAGGGGGCCTAGATCCACGGACCCTGTACAACCCAAGTGGCTGCGCATTTTCTCACTCCCCTTACCACCGGACCGACGGCGTGTCTGGATTATACCCCACCGCATGACAGTTTTTGCACTTCGAGGGCCGAAGAGGGGCTCGGCGAACGGCCATGGCACCGGGTAGTGGGTCAGTTTGCTGTAGCGGCACTCTCTGAGCGCCGGAATCTGTTGAATCAAAAGCCGGCGGTCAGAGACCGCCGCTACAAGAAACCAAACTGACCCCCTACCTGGCATCCGGATGGGCTTGACATCAGAACCTCCCAGGAGTATATTTAGGCAGTTGTCTAATTAGGTGTGCGCCTAACCATCGACTTTATGAATGCAATTTTCAAAGCTTTGGCTGACCCCACGCGTCGGCAGATCCTTCGCTTGCTGGGTGACCGCGAAATGACTGCTGGAGATTTGGCCGACCACTTTGAAATGACCAAGCCGTCGATGTCCCACCACTTTTCCGTGCTGAAGGATGCCGACTTCATCCGTTTCCGCCGCGAGGGGCAACAAATCTGGTACTCGGTCAATACCACGGTCGTCCAGGACGTCTTGACCTGGGCCATGGGCCTATTGCCCCGACCGGAGAATGACGAAAGGATAAAACCATGACGCGCAAATACTTCATCATCGGCTTCGCCCTGGTTGTTACCTGCTTGCTGGTTACGGCCATCCTGTTTCCGCTTTCCCCACGGAATTTCGAAGTGGAAACATTCCGCTCTACCTACCTTTACATCATGCTGGTTATGGTCGCTTTTTGGGCCTTCATTCACGCCTTGATGCTTTGGGCGGCCGTAACCGGGCACATAAACATTACCAAGGCCATCATGGGAGGGGTGTGTCTGTTGATTGCGCTCCTGGGTAATGTCCTTGGAAAGGTTCGGCGAAACTTCTACATTGGCATCTGGACACCGTGGACGATCGCCGACGAACGCGTTTGGAATGCCACGCATCGCTTGGCCGCGAAAACCCTCGTTCTGGGAGGGCTTATTGGGCTCATCTTCGCTTTGGCGGGAGCCTGGATCTGGCTCTGCCTTGTCTCGGTGCTGGCCGGCGCCTTCGTGCCCGTGATTTATTCACTCGTTTACTACAAACAACTCGAGCGCCGCGGGGAAATTGCGTAAGCATTGCCGCAATCATCATCAATGCCACCCCTTAATCCCCTGGTCAACACCACCCCGGCGCTCGGCGCGCCACCCCTCCTCATCTGAGGAGGGGAGTTCCTTAATAACTCCCCTCCTGATTCAGGAGGGGTGGCGCCGGAGGCGCCGGGGTGGTTATCCGCGGTGGGTCGTCTTTCCACAGCCTGTTAAGCCCCCCTGTGAGACCATTGAACTTCCCGTCCGTCTAATTCGTTTATAATAGGTGGCGTTCGATTGAGGTCTGTGGGTAACGACAAGCCGCACAACTTTAGGGCAGTGGGTCAGTTTGATGCTGTAGCGGCGAGTTTATCCGTCAGCCGACGGACCAAATGGCGGCGTCCCGATAACATCCGGATGAATTCCGCCGCCTCTACAGCAAATTGACCCACTACCAAATTCTGGATGAACTCAACGGCAAAAGGAGCAGTCATGAAGCTCTGGCGCTTGACGGTAATCTTGGCCTGCCTGCTGGGTGTGGTGGGCTCGGCGCACGGCGCGGGTGGGTGGAAGGTACCCGCCGTAACCAGGAAGTTCCCCAATGGTCTGGTCGTGGTGGTTTCCGAGGACCACTCGGCGCCGACCTTCGGGCTGTGCATCTCCTATCGCATCGGGTTTCGCTTGGAGCCCGAGGGCCGCACGGGGTTCGCGCACTTGTTCGAGCACATGATGTTTGAAGGGACGCCGGTAGCAGCCAAAGGAACTTTTGACCGCGTGATTGAAGGTGGCGGCGGTTCGAACAACGCCGATACACGCTACGACTTTACCGAATACATTGACACCGCGCCGGTCTCCGCGCTTGAGCCGGTGCTGTGGCTGGAGGCCGACCGCCTGAAGACTCTGGATTTTGCTCCTGAACACCTGGAGAACCAGCGCAAGGTGGTGGAGGAGGAAGTCCGCGTCAACGTGCTGAACCAGCCCTACGGTCTTTTCTTTGCCATTGATTTGCCCGGCAAGGCGTTTGACCGGTTTCCCAACGCGCACAATTTCTATGGCGATTTCAGGGACCTGGATGCCGCGAAAATCCAGGACGTGGAAGCCTTCTTCAAACATTACTACGCCCCCAACAATGCGGTCATGGCGGTCGCGGGCGACGTGACCCCAGCGGAAGTCTTCGCCGAAGTCGAAAAGTATTTTGGCGGGATCGCGCCGCGCCAGGTGCCGCCCAAACCCGACCTCACCGAGTCACCGCAGACCGCAGAGCGGCGCTCCACCGAGCAGGACAAGCTGGCCCGCGTGCCGGCCCTGGCCATCGGCTACCGCATGCCGCCGCGCCACTCACGCGACGCCGTGGTCGGCGCGCTGGTGGGGGAACTGCTGCACAACGGGCAAGCCTCGCTGCTTTATCAGGCGCTGGTAAAGGACAAGAAGGTGGCGCTGGAAGTCAGCGGCGGGGTCAACTCGGTGTTTGGCAATCCCTTCGAATATGACGGCCCGACGCTGCTGACCTCGTTCATCATCTACCCGCCGAATCTGAAGGAAGACGACGTTCTCACCGCCTACGACGCGGCCTTGAACGGCCTCGCCGCGCAAGGACCCAGCCCGGCGGCGCTCGAGCGCATTAGCGCCAAGATGCAATCCGACTGGTATTCCAATATGGAGATTCCCATCGACCGCGCTTCCCTCCTGTCGCACGCCACGCTGCTCGACGGCAACCCGGAGCGGGTAAATGAAATCCCCGATGAATTGGCGCGTGTGACTCCGGAGGAAGTTCGAGCTTTCGCCGTGAAGTATCTGGTGAAAACTCATCGCACCATCATCAACCGCGTCCCCGCCCCCGCCTCCGGCGGCAAAGACAGCGGCGAGAAAGGAGCCCGTTAATGACTCGTCGAATCCTGGCTATTTTCTTTTTGCTCTTTCTTGCCGTCACCCCAGCCACCGGAGCGGAGAAGGAACAACCCCTGCCGAAGGATCTTCCCGCGTACGGCGAACTGAAACCGTTCCAGGCGCCACAGGTCACTACGCAGAAGCTGGCCAATGGACTGACGCTGTGGTTGGTCCCGCGCCAGGGCTTTCCTAAAGTCTCCTATGCGCTGGCCGTGCGGGGCGGCCTGTCCGCCGATCCCCAGGACCGGCCCGGGCTCGCGGAACTTCTGACGGCGACCATCGACCAGGGTACCGCCACGCGAACCGCCAAACAGATCGCCGAAGAAGTGCAAGCCGCGGGCGGAGACCTGAGCGCCAGTGCGGGAAGCGAGTCCATTGTGATCGGCACCAGCGTTCTCTCCTCCAAGTCCGAAGTGGGGCTTGCCGTGCTCGCCGACGTCGCGCGGAACGCCACGTTTCCAGACAGCGAAGTGGCGTTGGCCAAACGCAACGCCGCCGACCACTTGCAACAGCAAGAATCCAATCCTTCTTTCCTGGCTGGCCGCGCCTTGGCGCGAGTGCTATTCGGCCAGCATCCCTACGCGGTGACTTCTTTGACCCAAGACTCCATCGCCAAGGCGACTCCCGAGGAGTTGCGCAGCGAATACGCGCGGCGATTTCGGCCTGACCAGGCGATCCTGGTGGTGGTGGGTGATTTCGACGCAGCCAAAATGGCGGCGTCCACCGAATCGCTGCTGGGCACGTGGGCCGCGCCTTCCACGCCCCCGGTGCCGGCAGTTGAAAAGCCTTCCTTTGTGCCGCCGCATGCCGTCTTCTTTGTTGATCGCCCCGACTCCGTCCAGACCACCATCGCCCTCGGCTCCCTCGGCCCCACGGAGAGCAGCCCGGATTACGCCGCCGCCCGAGTGGCCAACGCCCTCTTTGGGGGAATGTTTGGCTCACGCTTGACGCTGAACATCCGCGAAGACAAGGGCTACACGTACTCGCCGGGTTCCTTTGTGGTGTCGCGACGAACGGCCGGCATCTTTCAGACCTGGGCTGCCGTGCGCAACGAGGTCACGGGAGCGACGCTCAACGAGATTAACTACGAACTGAACCGCATGGCCACCACCAGCCCCTCGGAAGAAGAACTCGTCCACGCGCAAAGATATTTGGTGGGTAACCAGGCCATCGACCTCCAGGCGGAGGATTCCGTGGGGCGATCGCTGGCACGCCTGTGGATTCTTGGCCTGCCGCCGGAAGAATTGGGGCGGGAAAACGAGCGCATCGGCAAGGTGACCATCAAAGATGTGGACGCGGCCGCATCCCAGTATTTCCCCGCCGCGCGCCAAGCCATCATCGCGGTCGGAGTCGAGAAGGTCATCAAAGACCAACTCGCGCCGTTCCGGTTGGAGATGAAAGCGGCGCCGTAGAATGCACGTTCTGTGCACTGCCAACAATTGGTGCGAAGGAGTTCGTGCGTTAAGCGGCCGGAAGGGCAGGGCTTCAGCCCTGCCGAAATTGCGGCTCGCGGTCGCTGGTTCGTCCCGCGCCCCCGCAGCCCCGATGTATCGGGGCTGCGGGGGCGCGGGACGCGGGAATAATCAGAAAGGCCTTGTAACGGCGGGGCTGAAGCCCCGCCCTTCCGAACCCGCGGCGAGCAATCCGGGTCAGCGATTCCCCACCGGCTGGGGAATTGCCGACCCCGCTGGGGCGGCGGAGGCCTGGGGCAGGGGTTGTTCCGGCATGACGATCCAAGCGATGAAATAGCCGAGGATTCCCCAACCGCCAAAGACGGCGAGCATCAGCCAGATAATTCGCACCAGGGTCACGTCCAGTTCGAGGTAATCTGCGAACCCGCCGCAAACACCCGCGATTTTGCTGTCGGTGCGCGACCGTGTAAGCTTTTTGTGTGCAGTGGACACGGGCATAGAGAGCGCCGTACCGCAATGACAGCAGAAATTCACGCGCTGGGAATATTCCCTTCCACACTGAGGGCAAAACATTTTTCTTCCTCCTATCGGACGACCACCGTTATCTTACCTTACGGTTTTCGAGGCGAAAAAGTTCCATTCCTGTGGGTATCGGCTGGTGAAATTCGCACCTCGCGCGCAGGGTTTTGGAGTAAGATGTCGCCGTCACAGATAATACGCTGGAAAGGCGTGCCCTCCTGCTCTCCGCCGGGGAAATCGACGTATGGTTTGGCGTTCGCCGAGATTATTCATCGTCCTCCTTCAGGGTTTCTCCTTGCGCCGTCGAGTAGCTTTAAGCCTGGCGCTGGTGCGCTTGATTCTGGTGCCGGTTATCTTCTTGGCGGTGTATTACCTGATTGCCATGGCCTCGATCGTGGACCGCATCGTCAGCGTCGATGCTCCCGTGGCTACAAACGCCGAGCGCGCTTCCATTGAGATGCTTGACGCCCGGCGGGCGGAAGCCAATTACTTCCTCCTGCACGACCCCGATGACATTGCCCGCAACCGGGAATCTCTACGGCAACTCGAGATAACCATCCAGACCTGCCGCACCTTGCAACCGGAGGAAAAACCCACGATCGACGATCTGGAGGCGCAGATCACGTTTTACCGTTTGAGCTTTAGCCACGCGGTGGAGCGGCTGGGGGAAAGCAATCTGCCTCCCATTCAAAGCCTGCGGGAGGTGGTGCGGACTTATCAGAAGGACCTGGATGACGTCCTGGTGCATTCGCCCCGCGAAAGCCGCACGCGGCTGATCGAAATGCTGCGCGCCCGTATTGAGTCCTTTGACGCGGAAGTGGCGGCGAAAGTGGAAGAGAACGACCCGGAGATTCGCCATACCTCCCGGGATTTGGCGACCGCCAGCCAAAGGATCCTCAGCCTCTCAACCGAACTGGAAAGCCGTAGTTGGCAGCGCGTTCAGATGGACCACGAACGCGCCCGCGCTTTGCTGTTTCGCGCTGAGGTGATAGGCGGGATCGTTTCCCTGATCACCTTGCTGGTGAGCATCTGGGTCAGCTTCCTGCTGCCGCGCCAAGTGGTGAAACCCTTGACCGACCTGAAACAAGCAGTTGACCACGCTGCGGCGGGAAATTACGAAATCGAGTTTAACGTGAAAGGTGACGGCGAAGTCGTGGAACTCGCCGACAGCGTCCGCAACCTGCTCGCCCACGTGCGGGAAAAGCAAGGATAAAGGATAAAGGGTGAAGGATGAAAGCCAAAGTCATTTGCCCCTCCCCTTAAACCTTTACCCTTCATCCTTCATCCTTCATCCTTTATTGTCTTTACCCTTTGCCCTTCATCCTTCATACTTCATAATTCATCCTTGATCCTTTAACCTTAAATGCGAAGGGAGTAAACATGAAGGGCAAACCGGAAGTCATCGATGTTTTGGCCAAAATGCTGAAGGAGGAACTGGGGGCCATCAGCGAGTATTTCATCCACGCCGAAATGTGCGAGTCGTGGGGTTATAAGAAACTGAGCGACCACACCAAGAAAGAGTCCCTCAACGAGATGAAGCACGCGGAAAAACTCATCGAGCGGATACTCTTCCTGGAAGGTATGCCCAATCTGAATGACATGCCCAAGCTGAACGTGGGCAAGGACGTGAAATCGCAATTCCATAACGATTTGGCGCTGGAGAAGAATGCCGTGGCCGAATATAACGCCGCAATCGCCACCTGCCGCAAAGCGGGTGACCAGGCCTCGGCCGACCTGCTCCAAACCATCCTGGCGGATGAAGAAGGTCACGTCGATTTTCTGGAAGAGCAACTCTCGCTCATCGACAGCATCGGCATTCAGAACTATCTGGCGCAGCAGGTATAGACCGGTTCGGTAGGGTGTGAATAGGCAGGAGGATTCGCGCACCTAAACGCCGTGCGCCACGACGAGGGGAGCGATCTTCCTTCGGCGCCGCCTTGACGCTTCCCCCCATTCGTCAGGGGTCGGCATTCCCGCCCTAATCTCGGGGCTGTAAACTAGCCCAGATATCTTACCATATCAAGCCTCATCCGCCGCCGGCCACCGGCCCTGGAGAGGCTACTCTCAAGGTCATTTTGTCAGGCTCTTTTGGAGTTCCCGCGGATTCTTATAACTGGCTTCTTTTCAGTATGTTCTCAGGTTTGGCGGGAGAAAAAAGCCTCTTCCGACCCTGTGTTTTCAAAAGGTTCTCAGGTTTGGGAGTTGGCGCGGTGGTTGGACATAAAGTCACCATGCAATCTGTGGACGTAAAGGCTAGGAGGATGGGCATCATCAATCCCTTCTTGCCTAGCGTTCGCAGCGACGAAGCGCCGGATCGAGCCCGAAGTTGCGCGCGCGTCCTGCCCCTGCCGATGACGGCCCGAGCCTCCCGTGAGTGATACGCCGGGAAGGCTGGACTCCATTCGTCACCCCGAGTCTCACCGCGCCGGGCGCGCTGGGCTGCCGGCCCACGGCATGGCTGGACCGGCGTCGATCCTCACGCACCCACTATAGGCGATCGGCCTGAAGGTGTCAAGAATAATTATTGACGAAGAATTATTGACGATTGCGCCACGGATCCCCTGGCGATCCGCTGACGGCCCCCGGGGCCTGGTGAGAAATAGGGTTTCACGACGCCGACCACCTGCTTTGGTGTCGTTACACCGACCCATCCTCTTTAGGCCAAACTTCCACTGACACATTCCTTTGTGCCCAGCGGCTTTTCAGTCGGAGCCAGGTGCGAGGCGCCGGATTTCAGGAATCCGGTCAAAATCCGGATCGACGCTTATGACCGTCGTCAAACCATTGCGTAACATGGTCCCGACATGCACGGCATCGCGCACTGTAAGCCCCGGGTATTTCTCGAGAAGCCGAAACGCCTCGACCAGATCTTCGCTGGTCACGGGCAGCAAATTGGGGCAAAGGACCATCACCCGCCGAGCCAGTGCTAAGGCTTCAGGCCGTTGGCCGCGACGCGTCAACACATATAGAATCTCCTGAATTACTTCCGTATTGGCGGTGGCATCCAAGGTGCCCTCCGCCACCCGGCGCAGGATTTGCACGCAGGCCTCGCGTTCCGGATGCGGCTTGCCAGCGGCGTAAAGGAAAATGTTGGTGTCAATGAACGCACGCATGCCCGGCCTCGATTTCCTTCTTCGCCCGGCGCCAACTTATCGCCGGCAGGTTCATGCGCAAGATTTCTTCCAAAGCAGCTTTCTTGTCGGCTGACCGCGGTTCAAGATAAGTCGTGCGCACGGCGGACCGAATAAGTTCTCCCACGGAGATCTTCTTCTTTCGAGCCAGGTCTCGGAGCCGCCGGTATTCCTCAGGATTCATGAGAATCTGGGTGCGTCGCGTAGCTCGCATGTGAGCTTCCCTTCCTGCACATGTACATCTGCATACTTACAAGAATACGCATTCCCCACCCTTCCGTCAATCCAATGGCGCCGGGGAAAGAAGGTAGCCTCCCTACAAGTTCGAAATGGCGTGAAATGGGGAAGAGGATCCTCGCACCGAGACGCCGTGTGCCATGGCGAGGGGAGCTATCTTCCTTCGCCGCCGTCTTGACGCTTCCCACAACTCGTACTGGGCCTGCATTCCCGTCCATAGCTCGGGGCTGGTGCCTAGGGCGTCGGACAACCTTAGCGCCATATCGGCTGAGATTCCCGCACTGCCGTTCAGGACGCGGGACATTGCCGCCCGCGTAATCCCCAAATGCCGAGCTGCATCTGTAACTGACACCGACCCCAGATATTCCCGCAGGACGCTTCCTGGATGGGGCGGGTTGTGCATGCGCATAAGCCAAATACCTCAATGGTAATCTTGATAGTCCACCAGCACGGCATCCTCGCCCTCGAACGCGAATAGCAGACGCCAGTTGCCGCTGACGTCTGCGGACCAATGCCCTTCGAGGTCACCGTGCAGGGGGTGGAGCCTCCAGCCTGGCGCGTTCATGTCTTTTGGGGCGGTGGCGTTATCCAGCGCAAAAAGTTGCTTGCGGAGGCGTTCCGCGTGCTTTGGTTGGATCCCCGCCTTTGAACCCGTCCTGAAGAACCGCTCCACGCCCTTGTGCCGGAAGCTCTTTATCACATTGAGTAGTGTAACTTACCGCTATACAGAACGTCAATCGCCAAGAAGGAGCTGATACTGGCCCAAATCGGCCTATCCCTTAATCACCCCCATAGGCTTCAGTCGCGCCACGCGGCGTGCCAAGCCCGCGTTGTGGACCACGTCGATGACCGCATCCACATCTTTATAAGCTTCCGGAATCTCTTCCGTAATTCCGTCGCGCGAGTCAGCGCGCACGATAATGCCAAGGTCTTCGAGGCGCTGCCGTGCATCCTGCGCGTATTGTGATTTCTTGGCCGCTGTGCGGCTCATTACGCGGCCCGCGCCGTGGCAGGTGGTGCCGAAGCTTTCCTGCATGGCGCCCTCGGCGCCCACCAGCACATAGGACGAAGTCCCCATCGATCCGGGAATCAAAACCGGCTGGCCCACCTGCCGGTAGACCTCGGGCACGTCCGGATGGCCGGGCGGGAAAGCGCGGGTGGCGCCCTTGCGATGCACCATCACTTCGCGCTCGCCGCCTTCCACCTGGTGGCGTTCGAGTTTGGCGATGTTATGGCACACGTCGTAAATGACGCGCAGTTCCTCCTGCTCGCCGAAAATCCGCTTGAATGCCTGGCGGGTAAAGTGCGTAATCCCTTGGCGATTGGCCCAGGCATAATTCGCCGCGGCGCGCATGGCGGCAAGATAAGCTTGTCCTTCCGGCGACATCACCGGCACGCAGGCCAGTTGGCGATCCGGCA
>JBEKAD010000170.1:0-9006 GCA_050018435.1 Terriglobia bacterium | reverse complement strand
CAGTGACCCGAATATGAAGGGGGCAGTGCCCGGCCTGAGGGAGTGTTGACCTGAAACCGAACGTTGGGACCTTCACATGCGACGCGTGTTCCCAGCCTTGGTCGGGTAGTTTTAAGTCAGCGCAATGATCGTTGAGAGGAGGAAAGTCATGACAGTCGAAGGTTTTGATTTCAGGATGGCCAAGTGGATGCCTTTTCAAGACCAGGAGGAGTGCCGGAGGGTAGCGGCGATCAAGAGAGAAGATATTGCCAAGCACCCCAACCCCGACTTCAAGATCAAAGTCCTCGATGACGAGGAGTTTCCATTCCGACTGGTGACGGATATTTTTCTCCGGATCAAGAGGGCTGGGGAGGAGGGGAAGCGGCTGGTGCTGATTCTGCCGCAGCCGGAACCTCTCTACAGCCAGGTAGCTTTTTTGCTGAACCAGTGCAAGGTGAATTGTGCCCATCTGTACACCTTCAACATGGATGAATACGCCGATGAGTCCGGCAACATCGCGCCGGAGACTTGGCCCAATTCATTTCTATACAACATGAAGAAGAATTTCTACGCCAAGTTGGAGCCCGGCTTAAGGCCGCCGGAAGAGCAGATCCAAGGTCCCACCAACGCCAATTTCAAGGATTACGGGAAGATGATCGAGGATCTGGGAGGGGCAGACGTTTGCTACGGTGGAATCGGCTGGTCGGGCCACATTGCGTACATTGAGCCCGGTTCGAAAGCTTACGCGGCGGGAAGCTTGGAAGAATGGAAGAAGCTCGGACCGCGCATCGTGCAATTGACACCCTTCAGCATCCTCCAGAATTGCTTGGGACCGGAGTTTGGGCAGAGCGGAGACTGGTCGTCGGTGCCACCGCAGGGGGCGACGATCGGGCCGGCGCAGATCATCGGCGCGAGGCTGAGGAGTTCCTGGAACGGATTCCGGGTGGGGCGTTCGATGGTCTCGTGGCAACGCTTCACGGTGCGTTTAGCCGCCCATGGGCCGGTGACGCCGCTGGTACCGGCCTCGATCATCCAGACATGTCCCACCGAGCTGTATCTCACAGAGACGTTGGCGGCGGACATCACGCCGCTTTCCGTGGAAGAGTTCAGTTGGTACGACTGAGCGCTGCATCGAGCCCCCCAGTGGATTCCCCATCTTGGATGTAGGAGGTAGAAATGGTCAGCAAGCACGTCCAGCGGCGGGACTTGATCGGCAAAGTCGTTGATGGGCACGCGCACGCCGGCATTAACATCAAGGCATTCGCGGAGACGGGATTCCCCTATTGCAGCAGCATCGAAGACCTCTTCTATCGCCAAAGGGCAAACGGCGTCGATTGCTCGGTCGTTTTCCCAATTACGCCTGAGTTGTTTTTTGACATTCCGCACTATGTGGAAACCGGCAAGTTGATTCCTGCGGCGCGGCCTATTTCGCCCGCTCCCTACGTTCAGGAGAACCGAATGCTGCTGAACGATGTCTTCCGTTTCTGCCCGGAGAGAGCGAATCACTTCCTGCCCTTCGTCTCAGTCGACCCTGGGCGGAAGATCCAGGAACAACTGGCCTCCTTGCGCGAGTTGGAGCAGGAGTTCCCTATCTATGGTTTGAAAATAGTCCCAGTTGCGTGCCAGACAAAGGTGACGAAGCTCTTAGATGAAGGGGAAGTCTTCTTGGAGTTCGCCAGCGAGCGAAACTGGCCGATCCTTTTTCACGTGACGGTGGACCCGGGGGAAGAGTTTTCGGGGGTGGAAGATACCTTCAGAGTGGTGGAAAAACACCCGGAGCTTCGCTGCTGCCTGGCGCATTGCATCGGTTTTCACCGTGGCCATCTGGACCGGGCCGATGCAATGCCCAACGTGTGGGTGGATACATCGGCGCTAAAGATTCAGGTTCAACTCGTCCATGAAAACAGCCCGATAATGCCCAGACCAGCCGAACGGCTTGACTGTGACTATTCGGACCATTTGAAAGTGATGCGGGCGCTGGTGCATCGGTATCCCAAAACGATCATTTGGGGTTCTGACGCACCTTATCACAGTTACATTACGAGGCGCCTACAGGCGGAGGGATACTACTTCGAGTTTCGGCTCAAGGGAACGTACGAGCAGGAGAAAGCAGCTTTGGATATATTGTCACCGGATGAGCGGCAGCAATTAGGCTTGAACACATTGCAGTTTGTCTTTGGGTGAGAAATTCTGAATGACCACCCAGCACCTTACGGTGGATTCTTTCCGGGAAAGTTGAGATTGCGGCGTTGAAATGCCCAATTGTTTCGGTCGGCCATTTTCTAAAGGAGTCCGTCGCAGGCGTGGTCCGGATCAAGCCATCCACATAACGGTGAAATCCTATTCAAGGAGAACGAACCGATGAAACAGGCCATTCTTTACGGTGCGGGAGACCTTCGGATTGAGGAAGTCCCTTTAGAGGCCGATTCGTTGCAGCCCGGCCAGATCTACGTCGAAACTGAAGTCTCAGCCCTCTCGACAGGTACTGACTTGGGGAATTACGTGGGAGACTCTACCTATGTTCCAGGTGCTCCCCGTTACCCAAGATGGGTTGGATATTCAAACGTAGGATTAATCCGGCGCGTTGGGGAAGGCGTCGAGAACTTCACGCCGGGCATGAGGGTGTTCTCTCTCCGGCCTCACCAGTCCGCTTACATTGCTCAGCAAAACGAATTGCTTGTCCCGATCCCGCCGTCTCCCTCCTCCGAAGAGGCTTCGCTTGCTTACCTAACCCACTTAGGTTTGGCGTCTCTTCGCCAAGCGAGGTATGAGCCAGGGGAAAACGTCGCCGTCATCGGCCTGGGTGTTATTGGCCTTTGTACGATTTGGCTGGCCCGCGCCATGGGAGCCAAGGTGGTGGGTATCTCCAATTCCAAAACCCGAGGTGAATCGGCCCTTCAGCTTGGAGCACATGCCGCTTTCCTGGCGGAAGATAAGGACATTCACGAGAAGCTAAAGGAAGTGTTTGGAGAAGTGGGGACTGATATTGTGGTGCTCACTGCGAATCCATGGAATGCCTACCGCCTTTCGATGGAGATCGTTCGATACGCCGGAAGGGTAAGCATTCTGGGGTTCCCAGGGCGTGCCCAAAACCCTCCTGACTTCAATCCCCTGGATCCCCGATGGGTATACGGAAAACAGTTGACCCTATTGGGAGCGGGATTTGCACCCAAAGCAGACTGTCAGCCAGCAGACGTTCGATTTAATACGCGCAGGAACCTTCAGTACATTCTGGATTTAATGGCTTTTCACCATCCTCGAATTGAGTCAGTGATCTCCCACCATTTACCTGCCAGCCGTATGAAAGAGGCCTATGAGCTTGCCAAGGAACACTCGAAAAGCCTCGTCGCAGCAGTGTTTGATTGGAGATCGCCCGAATGGAGCTAAGCGCCCATTCGCTTCCTCAATCTTTTCACGGAGCGGGTTTCTCTTGGGGCCTGGCAGGACTTGAATTGGATACCAAAGGGGCCACGTACCATGACCCGCGCGCAGGTGCGCGACGGCACGACGAGGCTGTTCGCCGTCATGGCCGGGATTATTCCGGGTCGTGCGACACGTGCCAATTCAAGGGCCGCCCGCGCCTTTACTGGAGGGGCCGCCCGTAGGAATCGTAGGCCCCTTGGCGAATACCGAGTGTTTTTGCCGGGGACTGCCAGCGTATACTCCGAAGGTGCTGATTCTTTCGACCTGCTCGCGGTGAGCGGTGACGCTGCACGAGGCAATGACGAACGCCAAGAGCAATGGGATTAAAACGGCGCAAGGCTCTTGCTTCTATATTGGACGCCGTTGGCGAGCAATTAAGGGGCATGGGAGGAGTTGCGCGGTTATTCTCGGTCCGGCTGCCGAGTCGGTCCCTCCCTCAAAGTAGCCGGATGGGCATTCAAGAACTCCGAGAACCTTATGCCAACAAATCACGGGCGAGATAGCAATCCTCAGCAGCACTCCCGCGCCACCTCCAAGTGGGTGCTGGTGGGAGTCCTTTCCGTCATAGGGATGATCAATTATGGAGTTCGGACGTCCATCACTGCTGTTTACCCGTTGTTGAAGACCGACTTGGGATTCACAGACGTGGGCTTAGGCGCCCTGGGATCGTTTTTCCTTTGGAGCTACGCTCTGGCATCGCCTTTCGCGGGGCATTTGGGTGACCGGCTCGATAGGGGCCGAATCGTTCTGTGGACCCTCGTTGGGTGGAGCGTCGTGACCGCAGCGTCAGGCTTGGTGAACGCGAGATGGGAACTCCTGGCGATGCGCGTTCTATTGGGCCTTGTCGAATCGCTATTCCTCCCGGCGGCGATGGCCTTGGTCGCCGAGTATCATCCCTTTAAGACGCTCGCGACCGCGCTGGGGGTCATGGGCGTGGGACAGTACGTTGGGCTGATTGGCGGCACCACTTTTGTTGGCTTTCTTGCTGATCGTTACGGTTGGAGACCTTCGTTCTGGGCGCTCGGTATCGCCGGCCTCTTAATCGCCTTCCCCGCCTATTTCCTTTTGCCCCTGAAGAAGCCCGGGACCCTGGCAGGAAATGCAAAGGCCCTGGGGCCCGAACCCAGGCCAGGGTTGTCTTTTGCTGCGGCATTCGTCCAGTTGCTGAAGATCCCTTCGTTTCTAGTGTTGGCAGCCGCCGGGGCCCTGACCTCGATTGGCGCCTGGATCTTTCTCAACTGGCTTCCCCTCTATTTCAAGGAAACCTATGCAATGTCGCTTGCCGGCGCTGGGTTCTTTGGTGCATCGTTCATAAATGGCAGCGCCGCAGTAAGCCAGGTGTTAGGGGGGATGGTTTCGGATAGGGTAGCGCGCCAAGGCGCGCAATACCGTATGCTTCTACAAGGCGTTCTGATCCTTGCCGCCGCACCGACCCTACTGGTGTTCGCCGTTACCAAGAACCTTCTGGTTATCGTGGTGGCGCTGGTGCTGTATTCCGCACTTCGAATCGCGGGCGACCTTAATATCCTGCCCGTGCTCTGCGATTTAGCTGGTGAGGACAAGGTTGCCCTCGCCTTTGGCATTACCAACATGGTGAACTGTTTGGCGGGAGGATTGGGCATATTTGTGGCCAGCCTTTTGAAATCGCGGCTGGGCCTCGCGGGGGTCTTTGCCGGGATTGTTGGCATTCTGATCTTTGACGCGCTTATGTTGTTCTGTGGTTATGGGGTGTTTCTGAACAAAGATCTTCAGCAGGCGTCGCTTCGCGCGAAGGCGGCGGCCGTGAAGTAAGGTCACGCCGGCTGAGCGTAATGGTCTGGAACAGCGTGCCCTTTCAGGAGGAGTCTGCGGACGCCCATGAAACAAGTTGCATATCCATCCGGCGATTGTTTGGTATGACGCGCGCGCTTCCGGGCAGGCGAAGCGGCTGACCCGAGCTCTGCAATCCAGCAACCTCCAGCAGGCCATGCCGTTGTCCCAGTACTAATCGCGAAGCGCTGAATCCAGTTCAGCGCTACAATTCGCCAGCACTTGGCGGAGGCCGAAATCGCCGCCCCAGGGGATTACTTGGGCCCCCATTCGCCGATAGCGGAGAAGGGTTTCAAGAGAGCCGGTAGCCGCCCCCCAAGCCTTGCCATGGCGACGAGCGGCCGCGGAGACTTGTTCAATGGCACTGTCCAGGTTTTTGACGTCCGGCCTGGGAGTCACGGCCAAGCGAAGTCCCAGGTCGCCCGGCCCGACAAACAAGGCATCGATCCCCGGCACAGCCGCAACTTCATCCGCCTTCGAAACTGCCTCGGGAGTTTCTATCTGGGCAACGATGAATGTCTCATCGTTGGCATCACCTGTGTAGCGGCTGTTCTCAACCCAAACCTGTAAGCCGAAATCTCCATCAAGCCCGGCGCCATCCATCCCCCGGTTGCCGAGAGGAGGAAACTTAGCTGCTTCCACAACTTTTTGAGCTATCGCTTTGTCGGAAGCGAAAGGAATCAAAAAGCCGGTAGCTCCATCTTCGAGATACCGATAGAGCCGGTTGCGCTCTATCGACGGAGGTCGGAGCATGCAGTCGATATCGAACATGTAGCAAAAGGCAAGGAGCGATTGCACCTCCCGGTCGTTCATGGCGCGATGCTCCAAATCCAGCCAGATTCCGTCATAACCGTAATGCGCCGCGTAGCGCACAAAAAACGGCAAATAATGGCCCATCGAACAGATCTTTACTGCCTTACCACTGCGAAGCTTTGCCAGGACCTTACTTTTCCTCATAGAGGACACCTACCTTTCAATCTTAAACCTTAAGAGTCGTTATTAAACTGCAAACATCCCTGCTGCACGGGCTGCTGGATTTGGTCTCCAGGCGAGGCACTCGCCGCGACAAGCCGAGCAATAAAGGTCCATTGCGACCGGCGGCGCGGCCCTTCAATCTGACTTTCTCCACCGGCTCCGATGATTTGTTGGCGCAGCAAAGAGGTTCCTCCGCCAAATCTGTGGGTGGAAATTCGGCATCTTTCATCCCGCGAAGGTGAAAATAGATAGCGCATCCCGTCCCAATCTTGCATGGGTAGTGTGAGGCAAAACCCAAGGCAGGACGGAACAGGATGCAATTGAAGAGTATTCTGAATCGCGTTCAGAAGCACAAGTGTTTTGTTTATGAAGAGGTGTCTGCGGCGGAGCGAGCAGTCAAAATGGAGGTTAGGGAGGCCGTACTTGCGGGCGGCGTAAATCTGGCTTTTCAGCCTAAGACTTTCACCCTGGGATGCCGTGTTGCCGAAGTACCGTAGTGGCATACTTTTGAAAATCTCAAAGTAGCCCACCAACGAACTTTCAAACCCCTGCGCTCTGGTGTATCCTATAAGGTTACTGGGACCTCACTGTTAAACCCTGGGACAATGGTGGGAATTCCAGAGCAATAAACTCGAATTCATCGAAGGAGATTAAATCTTATGCCTCTTGTTTCTATGCGTCAGTTACTCGACGAAGCCGCCAAGGGCGGTTACGGAGTCGGTGCTTTCAATGTGAATGACATGGAGCAGATTCAGGCCATCATGGAAGCTGCTCGCGAAACCAAGTCGCCGGCGATTGTTCAGGCCAGCCGCGGGGCGCGCCAATATGCGCAGGACAGATATCTTTATCACCTCATGTTGGCGGCTACGGAACTCTATCCGGAGATTCCTTTAGTGCTTCACCTGGACCACGGCAACAGCGTGGAGACCTGCAAATCCGCCATCGAAATGGGCTTCACCAGCGTCATGATGGACGGGTCGCTGATGCCGGATGGCAAGACGCCCTCCACCTTTGAATATAACGTCCAGGCCACGCGCGCAGTGGTGGAGATGGCCCATCCCAAAGGGATCACGGTGGAAGGCGAAATCGGCTGTCTGGGCGGCATCGAAGACGGCCACGGCACCGGGCTCGACGGCCTGAGCCACCTTACCGATCCCGCGCAAGCTGCCGAGTTCGTCAAGCTCACCGGCCTGGACGCCCTGGCCATCGCCATTGGCACCAGCCACGGCGCTTACAAGTTCTCCTCCAAGCCCACCGGCGAAACGCTGAAGATGGACCGCCTGATTGAGATCCACAAGCTCCTGCCGAACACTCACCTGGTGATGCACGGGTCGTCCAGCGTCCCCAAAGACCTTCAGGACATCATCAATCAATATGGCGGTAAGTTGAGGCCCACTTGGGGAGTGCCGGTGGAAGAAATCCAACTCGGCATCAAGAACGGCGTGCGCAAGATCAACGTGGACACGGACAATCGCCTGGCGATTACCGGCGCGATCCGCAAGGTCTTCGCCGAGAAGCCCGAGGAGTTCGATCCCCGCAGCTACTTGAAGCCCGCCCGCGAAGCGATGAAGAAAGTCGTGGCGTTGCGCATGACGCAATTCGGCCAGGCCGGCCATGCCGGCGATTACGCGCCGATGCCGCTGTCAGAAATGGCAGCACGGTACGCGCAAAAGAAAGCCGCCTAATTTCCAAGGCGCGTAAACCACCCTATGGCACGCCCGGCGAAGCTGATCGCGCCGCCGGACGTTGCGCGTTGCACAACGGTGATCGCAGCCCTCCCGCAGGGGATGAAAATCATGAGCCGTAGGCCTCATTTGGCCCGGCCACGCGCGATGAAACCTCCAGACCAGGGCAATGAAAAGGTCGCCCTCGACAGTGAAGGGCTCTGTGTGAAAACCTCGATCAGCACAGGAAGGGGGCTTGCCAGCGCCGAAGTCGTGAGGCATTATCATTCGCGAAGCAAGGCAACAAGATTCCCGATCGGGAAAAGGAAAAACATTCTCATGACCCAGCAACTTGCATGTTTGAAAACGAAATGGAACGGGCGCGAGGCGTACACACTCCACAATGACCTGGTGCAAATGGTGACCCTGCCCGGAGGTGGCCACATCGCGGAATTTCAGTTTCTGGCCACCACGGGATTGCCCGCCCTCAATCCCCTCTGGGTGCCACCGTGGAAGTCCATCGAGCCTTACCAATATCGAGCGGAAAAGCACGCCGCGGTATACGGTCCGTCGAACGAAGGGAAACTGCTCTCCGGCATCGCCGGGCACAATATTTGCCTGGATTATTTCGGCCCGCCCTCGGAGGAAGAAGCAGCACAAGGCCTATCGACGCACGGGGAAGCGCCTTCGGCCAAGTGGCGAAAGACGAAGCTCCACACGACTTCACAAGAGGTCAGCCTCACCCTCGCGGTGCCCCTGCCGGTGGCGGGCCTGCGCTTCAGCCGGGAAATCCGCCTGCGGCGCGGCGAGTCCGTGGCCTATTTTGCCGAGACTGTTTTCAACGAAAAGAAAGCCGACCACTTCTTCCACTGGACCCAACACGTCACCCTAGGCCCACCCTTTTTGGGGCACGATACCAGCCGCATCGCGATCTCAGCCACCCGGGGGAGAACGCATCCTGGCGGTTACGGAGGCAATGAGTTGCTCGCCTCCGGGCGCAATTTTCATTGGCCCTTTGCCCCGGCGCGAACCGGCGGAAGCATTGATCTTACGCACCCCTTCGCGCGCCAGGGGCTGGGATTCCTGGTGTCGGTCCTGCTGAATCCCCGCCGGCAAGTGCAATACGTCGCCGCCCTCAACCTGCCTCACAGCCTGC
>JBEKAD010000169.1:0-9093 GCA_050018435.1 Terriglobia bacterium | reverse complement strand
CCACTTCATGCAACACCTTCAATCGATCCCGATCTTTCTGACTCATACAAAGTTCCTGTTCTCTCATCCTTCCAGCTTGACCTACACCAACCGGAAGTTTCTACTTTGCTAGAACAGGATCTTCTCACTTTGCTACCACACCTCGATGAGGACCGTCCTGGCTCCCGAGGTTGGGGGGCGCTTCTCGAAGCGCCCCTACAGAAACGTACGCTACGGGCGACGTGGGCGGTTCGCGAACCGCCCCTACGAACATCATGCCAAGCCGGGCGCTTGTGCGGCGGAGGTCGAAACTGCAAGGAGAAGAGCGAGCATGATGAAATTGGCCACTCGATGGATCGGCCCGACGACGTTCATGATCTTGTGCCTTTCGATGAAGGTATCAATGCGTGTGTGGTCACGAATGAACGTGGGTTTCACCGTCGGAAAAGATGAAGTGGTCCAGAAGGACAAGTCGCCATGACCAGAACACGACGATCAGAGTACCGGCGGAAGCGGAGGTTTTCAAGTGGCAGCGCCGACTTGCTTCAAAGGGCGGCGATGCGGCATCCAGAGAGGGCACGCATTCTTAGGGCATTTTCGATTTCTCCCGCGTGGGTCTGATCGTGGGGTGATAAGCAGGGTCACTGCCTGCCCGCAGGCCCGGAGGGCCGGCAGACCGTAGCCCACGGCGCAAGCCGTGGGGAAATACCGGAGCAAAAACACTTCTCAAGCCCCGGTAGGGGCGACATAATCACAACGGGCCGAGCGGGAATCCTGATGTCGTCCCGATCAGATCGGGACTCACGCGCTAGCCTGTACCGCACGGTCCCAGGGCTTTCGCCCTGGGCCACATTATTTCGCCGCTACCGCGGCTTTGTACGACGCCGAAGCCATTAAGTTAAGGTTTATAGTGCGAATACCTGGGGGATATACCAATGTCGCAACGATGGGTCTTGAGTTTCCTGTTGGCGGGCATGATTGCCGCCGGACTGGCGAGGGGTGAAGACGGAGCGCTCCCCAAGTGGTCGAACCGCGTCATCCCCCTACCCAAGCAGCTTCAGATTCGCGGCAGCAGATTCATATCGCCGAGTGACGTGGTTTTGCTGCTGCCGCATTCGGAGGACGCGGTTCTGATGACGGCGGCGGCCTTGCTCCGGCCCTTCGCAGAAGGTCACCACGGGTTCAGAATCCGCATGGTTCTTACAACGGACGAATCACCCTGTCCCGCGCGTCTCCGCGCGGCGCTTGCCAGCCTTCCCCATCGTGACCAGGCCTACGCCATCCAACCGATCGAGGAAGGCGGAAAGTTCGGCGGGCTCATTCTGGCGGCCAACACTCCTCTGGGGCTTCTTTACGCGGCTCGAACGCTTGCGCAGTTAGTATCAGCCCCTTCCCGCGCGGGAGAAGCCGTGGAGTTTCCGCGCCTCACGCTCCTCGATTGGCCCGACCTGGCCGAGCGCGGTGAGTGGTTTGGGCGAGGCAACCTTCCGGACGTCCAATGGATGGCTGACCGCAAGTTCAACGTGATCGAGATCCAGCCCGGCCTGGGCTTTAGTGAAAACGGTTCACCGCAAGCAAACCTTGACCAAAAAGTGGTGGACAAGGCCACCGCGTTGGGAATCCAAATTGTGCCGATCATCTGGCACATGGAGCAACTCGCCAGCACGGGCCTTTTCCGTTACTACCCTGAGGTGGCTTCCACGCCCGACCCCAGCAAACCTCTTCCCACGGACTATGAGCCTGGGGTTTGCTTGTCTCAGCCGAAGACCATCGAGATTCTCTCCCTGTGGATGCGGCAATTTCTCGCGACGCCTGGGGTGAAAGAAATCATGGTCTGGGTTTCGGAAGAAGCTTCACCGTGCTATTGCCCGCTTTGTAAAGGCCGTGAGCCCTACGGCAAGGAAGTGAAAGGCATCCAGGAGGCCTTCGAGAAGGCCCGCCAGGGGCGGCCTGGGGCCACCCTGCAAATACTCACCACGCAGGGCAGCTATGCGGTGAACGACAAGATCCTGGCGGCGGCCTCGCCCGGAACCAGGGTCGTCTACTACGACGGGGCAAGGACGTATGACAGCTCTCACCGCCCCATGATCTATCCGCTGCTGGAGGACTTTGCCCGGTCCGGCCATTGGCTTGGCGTCTACCCTCAACTCACAAATTCCTGGCGCACCGTCTTCCCCTTCACCGGCCCGCAGTTCATGCAAGCCCGGATGCAGGAGTTTGTGGACAAACGGCTCAGCGGCGTGTTCGGGTATGCTACGCCCTCAAACCGTTACTATGAGTTCAATGTCACTGCGGCCGGCGAGTGGGCGTGGAACAGCCGGGGACGTAACCCGCGAGAATTTTCGGAAGCGTATGCACAGAGGGCAGGGATTCCGCATCCCGAGCGCTTTGGCGAATGGGCGGACTTGGTGGGAGAGGTCGGCTGGGACTTGGCCGGCAGCCGGGCTATCCAGCGGCTGATCCTGCCGGGCCCAGCGCTTTTTGCGGACGGACAATACCGCGGCTCACACAAGCTGAAGGACCTGCAATCCCTGCAATTCGGGCAAGGGTTCCTCTCGGAGTTTCCGGACCGCCAATACTTCGAGGCGCGCATGGCGTTAGCGGCTCAGGCGCTCGAGATCGCGGAATCGGCGGGGGATGAGCGCATGGTGAACGAATCCCGGAGCGTCCTCGGCGCGCTGCATCTGCTTGACGGGCTGGTGGATCTGTCGGATGCACGCAGTCTTCCGGAAGAGAGAAAGCTTGCGGTGGCCAGCGCGGCCCTTGCCAAGATCGACGCGGCCGCACGGGTGCTGACCAATTCCGTGTACCGCTGGGGCACGACGGTGAACCCGCTGCCGCAGGATGCTCTTCCCTCGCGCCTGCGCGACACGGTTGATTTCGCCTCCGCAGTCGCCAGTGCGGCCTGGGAGATCGGCAGGGATCTTGGGGTCAAGGATCCCTACCCAACCTATCGTCTGCGGCCGGTGCGAGAATGGAAGACGGAAGATGCCACTACCGGAGCAACTAATTCGTTGTGGGGCGAGGTCACAGGCTTGGTCGCCGGACCTGGCGACTATGACGTGCGGTTTCAGTTTTTGGACGGCAAAGTGGGGCTGGACGTTCACTCCGTGGCGTTGTTCCGAAGCTCTCAGGAAGATCAGGAACAGCCCTTGGCCGTCGACCCATGGAACACGCACGTGGCCGCCTATGCCGATTACTGGCTGTCGTTGGCGAAAGAAGGCAGGAGCGCCTGGAAGCCGGGCGACCCTCTATTTTTGAAGATGGACCTCTCGTTTCCACTTTCGCGAGCGGCCACCGTCCGGCCCACCAGCCACGGCGTGATCCTGATCGGCAAGTCCTGGCGCGGAGAAGATGGGCCGCGCTAGATTAGGTTGACCTGCCGCCGGGCCGGGGACCCGGCGCTACCTGCTGAGAGAATTGAGGGTGGAGATGGGAATATCCTTGCGGATGGCTGTCTCGCTGACTTTCAGAGATCCGTAAAGGGTGCGCGAAACCTGGGCTCCGAAAAGCATAACCGCCGAGGATATATATGCCCAGGTCATAAGAGATACCATAACGCCAATCGACCCGTAAACCTGGCGGTAGTTGAAGAAAGGAAGGAAGATGGTGAAAAGCCAGCGGGCGGTCTCCCAAAGGACGGCGGTCAGCAAAGCTCCGGGCAAAGCGTGGCGCAGGTGCATGGGGCGGTTGGGGAGCCGCTCAAAAAGGACCAGGAACATCAGCAGCGCGAGGGCGAAGGAGCTGGTGGCGGTCAGGTAGTGATAGAGGAATACGACCAGGGAATGGAAGGAGGGTCCCAGCAAGGCCTCCAGCCGCTTGCGGAAGAGAATCTCCACGCCCACAAACGCGGCGGAGATCAGGATCAGGCAACCCGCGATGAAAGCCATCTCCAAAGCCAGCAGACGGCTTCGCCACCAACTGCGCCCCTCGGCGACTTCCCAGGCTCGATTCAGAGCTTTTTCCAGGGGCAGGAACACTCCCGAGGAACTCCACAGGAGAAGCAGAAACGAGAGGAGACCGATTCTTCCGTAAGCCCGGGCGATGCCGACCAGGTTCTGCATGATGATGTCGGTGCGGACGGGCAGATAACGCTGGAGGACCACGGAAAGGTAGCCCGTCAGTTCGAAACGTCGAATG
Source organism: Terriglobia bacterium (assembly GCA_050018435.1). Taxonomy (GTDB): domain Bacteria; phylum Acidobacteriota; class Terriglobia; order UBA7540; family UBA7540; genus Bog-366. Next base: position 4,974 of record JBEKAD010000169.1, on the reverse strand, counting down.
TAAAGCCCGCTCAACCCCAGCAACAAGAGCAGCAGGGGGAAAATGGCCAGCAAGCTGTGGTAGGCGATCGAGGCCGACACCATCAGCGAATCTTTTTCCAGAAAGTCCAGCAGAGCCTGGCGCAGCACATGGCGAGTCTTCACCCAACGCCTTTGAATGCTTTCCCCTTTTCCGGTCGACCGTGCGGTTGGCATTTTCCCAGAAGGCCAGTTTCCGTCGCGCGGTGATGATCACACCCGGAGATCCGGCCTTGACGTTAGCTTATACCCGATTCCCGCACTGCTTGGCTAGCACCGTTCCAACTTTTTGGGACTAATCCGCGTCAACCCGATGGCGGGCCAATGAGGTGCAAGACAGAAGCTTATTGGATAGCCCCATTAAGTTGGAACGGCACTAGTGCTTAGTTGCAGAAGTTATCGACTTCATTTGTTGGCGGATGGAAGGGCGGGGCTTTAGCCCCGCCGCAGAACACGGGCGGGATTTAGGGGCTTTAGCCCCTGAAGCGACGTGGCTTCAGGGCCTAAAGGCCCATCCAGCCCTCCGCCCTGAGGCGGCGGGGCTAAAGCCCCGCCCTTCCGAGAGCATCAGTAATATCGCTTATTAAAGCAACTAGGCACTAGTCGTATTTAAGCCAAACGCAGAAGAACTCAGCGCTTGGTGGGCGGGGCGTTCTGTTTCGGGTAGGTCACGGACCGCAAGGTGCCGGTGATGGAGCCGGCCGTGATCATCGCCTTGATGCGCAGGGGCAGTTGCCGTTCGTCCGCGCTGAGCCAGATGAGCATGCGCCCTTTCCTTTTCAGGAGGCCATTGAAAACCTTGGGCTCGACCCGCAGAGCGTCAAATGTCCCCATGGGGGTTTGCACCTTTTCGCGCGCTTGCACGTCCACGATGACGCGCTGGGTTTTCGAGCCGTCATTCACCGGCAATTCGAGGGTGTGGCCGATCTCCAAGTGTTGGCGGCGGAGATAGTAGAAGGCGGTCACCACATCTTCGACGCAAGGGGGAATATCAAATTCGGCGTGCTTGGGTGGCGCATCGGGCTGGTTCAGGTCGCGCTCATCGAGGCGAGCAAGCTTCCGTGCATAGTCAAAGACGATCCGCGTGTCTTTGTGCCGGCGCCCTTCGTTCACTTTCTTGACAATGCTTTCCGAGCAGAGTGTCTGCGAGCTGGAGGTGGCGCGGAAGACGTTGTCGACATTAAAGAGGAGAGAGACAAAGCCCTCCGACCGCGCCGTGGCGCTGACCTCGTAGGCGTCTCGGTTCCCTTCGCGGCTGGTCCGCAATGTGGCGGCCACCTCACCGGCGCGGAAGATGGTCCACATCACATCGAAGGTGAGCGTCTCGCCCGGGGTGAAAGGATCATGGGGATTTTGCGCGAACCCTGCGGCAAGCGTAATGAGCAGGAGCACGAGAAGCAACGCAGAAACCCGGCGCGAATCAGGAGTTTGCATAAACCAGTTAGACGCGGAGCGCCTTACAAAGGCAGCCTTCTACAATCTGGTGCCGTTCCAACTTATAGCACCCCTGGGCTGTCTTTGTCCCCTCCCGAATGTGGCGTCCCGACGGCTGGGAGTAAGGGGTCCGAAAAAGTCGGAACGGCACTAGCGGAGCCAGATTTTGAATACCAGAAAGATCACAATGGCAAGGTAGCCCAGAAAGGCTTCGTACTCATGATTTTTCCGGTACTGCTTCCACTGAAACTTCTCACCGCCCGCCGGCCGGCGAAAGCGCGGGAGGAAGAGGGGAACACGCTGAGCGTAACGATCGTAAACCTCTCCGAACTCGCGGCGCAAGTATTCCTCCTCGCGGCGAATGACCGGCCAATAGATAGCCGCGAACAGAATCAAAAAAGCCAGAGCCAGGGTCCACCTATACTGCTTCCACCCTCCGGCCACCGCGAACCCTGCGCCCACCAAGGCGCTTCCGAGATAAAGAGGATTGCGCGTGTAGGCGTAAGGACCACTCATGGCGAGTCTCTGGTTCTTGGCAAGATGGCCCGCGGCAAAGGCGCGGAGCGCCATCCCTGCCGCGGCTACAGCGCCCCCAGCAATGAGGATCTTCACCGTGGGCCGGCAAAAGAGCAGGTAGGCGGCGCCGAGCAGAAACCCCAACGGCACACGCCAGCGCGACGCCCATCGAGCGTAGGCGCTATCCATAGGCCCTCGCCAAACGTTTTTCCACGGCGGCCACGACCGACTCGACGGAAATTCCGGGCAGATACGTAGGGTTTGTCCCGCGGCGCGTGTGGTTGATCGGCCCTCGGTTCGAAAGGGCAATGTCATCGGCAGCGAACGGGCCGTTGCGCACCGGGTCGGTGGGGCCGTAAATTCCGACGATGGGGGCGCCGACGGCGGCCGCCAGATGTAAAGGACCGGTATCGCCTCCGAGGAAAAGCCGCGCGCGCCTTGCCAGGGCGATGAACTGCACCAGGGTGGTGGGCAAGTAGCGCGCGCGTTGGGCTCCAGCGTTCTGCAAGATTTCCTCGAGCAACGGCGCTTCCGAGGGGGAGCCGGTCAGAAGGATTGGCTCGCGCCGCGAGTCTTCCCATTGCCGGATCAGCACGGCGTAATTCTCCGGCGACCAGCATTTCGAGCGCCAGCCACCGCCCGGGTTGATGATGATGAAATTTCCGGAATCCAACGCGGCGAGTTGCCTGTCCACATACGCGTCATCTTCCTCGTGCCGCGGCAAGGGAAACTGCCAGCGTTGCGCGCGCGCTCCCAGCCGTTCGACCAGCGCCAGGTTCTCTTCCACCACGTGGACGCGCTGGCGCGGTGAAACCCGCTGGGTGTAAAGAACCGCCGCGCTGGGCTCGCGCAACCAACGCTCGGCAAATCCAATGCGTTCCTGGGCACGGCTGAGCCACGCCACCACCGCGGACTTCCAGAGTCCCTGGAAGTCGAGGGCCGCGGTGTAGAGGGTCCGGCGCAGGTCGCTTAGGCCATTGCGGATTTCGTGCCAGGTTGCGGAAGAGGTCAAATGCCTACGCCATTCCAAGGTGTCGAGCACCACGATGCGGTGAAGATGCGGGTTGCCCTCCAGCAGCAACGCGTGACGTTTCTCCACGACCCAGTGAACCTGCGCTTGCGGGAACGATTCCGCCAACGCTGCCGCCGCGGGCAGCGCGTGGACGATGTCGCCGATCGAGCTGAGACGAACCATCAGGAATCGCTGCGCCGGATCCGTCATCCCTCCCACCTGAAAGGCCGGTGTAGCGCGGACCTGTTCTTTAGGTCCGCGGCTCGTCCCCGATTGGCAAGGAATAACCGCGGACCTACAAAACAGGTCCGCGCTACCCTTCTTGCGCGCGGCGGGAAATCTCGGCCAGAAGTTCGCGCGTGGAATGGTTCTTGGGGTCACCCACGATGCGCACCGCCCCGCCGAAACTCTTCACCACTTCACGTTCCGGGACCGTCTCCTCGGAATAGTCGGTGCCCTTGCAATGCACGTCCGGGAGCAGGTCAAGCAGGATCTCCGCCGCCGTAACCCCGTCGAAGATCACGACGTAATCCACGGATTCGAGCGCCGCCACCAATTCCGCGCGGCCTTCCGCGGGGAGAATCGGCCGCCCCTCGCCTTTCAATACGGTTACGGCGCGGTCGCTGTTCACGCCCACCACCAGCACATCGCCGCAGCGCCTTGCCTCTTCAAGATAACGCACATGGCCGACATGGAGAATATCAAAACAGCCGTTGGCAAAGGCAATGCGTCGGCCTTCCCGGCGCAGGCGATCGCCAAGGGCGCGCACTTCTTCACGGCGGACCAGGGTTGCGCTCATGCGTTGCGGATCGCCTCCGTGATTTCGCCGAGGGCAACGGTGGCGGTGCCGCGCTTCATCACCACGATCCCGCCGGCGCAGTTGGCAATCAGGGCGGCTTGGAGAAAGCTCCCCCCGGCGGCAAGCGCCAGCGTGAACGCAGCGATTACCGTGTCGCCTGCGCCCGTCACGTCGACGGCCTGGTCAGACCCGAAGATCGGAAGGTGGCGTGGCGGCCGACGTGGCTCAAACAAGGCCATGCCATCGCGCCCCCGCGTAACCAGCAACGCCTGGAGTCCCTGGCGGCGGAGGAATTTCCTTCCCAGGGTGTGAAGCCGCTCCAGATCATTTCCAATTGACTGCCCGAAAGCGGCCTCGATCTCGGGTTCATTGGGCGTGGCCGCGGTCAGGTTCTTGTACGTCAGGAGGTCGTAGCGGGAATCGATGGTGATGGGCAGCGCATGGCGGCGTGCCCGCCGGCGAAGGGAATCCACTTCCCTGGCGTTGCTGGTGCTGTAGCCGTAATCGGCAACCAGCAGACCCGTCGAGGAGTCGAGCAACGCCGCCGTTGCCCGCGTCAAGCCGGTTCGCACTTCCGCCGCCAGGGGGTGGGCCGGCTCCCGGTCGATACGCACAATCTGTTGGCGCTGCCACTGCGACAGTCCTCCCAGAATCCGCGTCTTGGTGGGAGTCAGGTAATTCTGCGCGCGGACGATGTGCCGCGTGGAAATCTGCCTTTCGCGAAAGTAGTGGAGCAGCGCGTCGCCCGGCTCATCATCGCCGACGACCCCCACGGGTGTGACGTGGGCGCCGAGCGCCGCCAGGTTATTCGCGGCGTTGGCGCCGCCGCCAGGCAGCACTTGCTTCTCGCGCTCCTTCAGGATCAGCACCGGCGCTTCGCGCGAGACGCGCATGATTTCGCCGTAGACGGACTCGTCGGCGACGAGGTCTCCCAGCATGATGACGCGCTGTCGCGGGAAACGCTCCACCAGGGCCAGCAACGCACTACGGTTGGAGGTTGGGATGGTCATAGGTTTGGATCAGTGCATTCGACGAGTTTGGAAGGGCGGGGCTGAAGCCCCGCCCTTCCATCCGTTCCCCAAATACGTTCCGGCGTGGAAAAAACCTGCCTAGCCGCAATGCTCTTCACTTAAGCTGACTGTTCCCAATTCGACCCCCTCACCCCCGGCCCCTCTCCCCCAAGGGGGCGAGGGGGG
>JBEKAD010000168.1:0-9144 GCA_050018435.1 Terriglobia bacterium | reverse complement strand
TTCGTAAGCCTCCGGTTTTAGTCCGATCAGTTGACCGTAGCGCTTCACTTTTGGGGTGGTCATAGGTTGAATCCTCGATTCAGGCTTCAGTGCGATCAAGAATAGGGCGCGCCACCGATGCGCGGCTTGGCTCGATGGCGCGAACGCTCCCGGATCAGTTGTAAGTACATTCCCGCGCCGCGTTGGCCATGACCTGAATGTTTTCAGGTGGCGTGTCAAAGAAGTGGTCGCAAGGAGCGCAGATGTAGCCACCCTCCGGGCCCACTTTTTCAAAGAGCGTGTGCACCGCTTCCCGAATTTCGGCCGGCGTTCCCGAGGTCAGAACACTGAACTGATCAACTCCGCCGATCATGGCGAGCCGGCCGGCTAATTTCCGCTTGAGCTCCCAGGGCTCCTGATTTCCCCCGATGCTGAGGGGCGCCAGGGTTTCCGTGGCATCGGCGTGGTTGGCCACGATCAACTCCTCGATTCCTCGCGTCCCGCCACACGTGTGATAGACCACCTTGAAGCCCAAATCGTGCAGGGCATCGTGCATCCGGGCGTCATAGGGAGTACAGAAGTCGCGGTGCAAGGAAGGTGAGATCACCGTGGAGGAGGCGGCCCCGCCCCCGGTTTCCACCAGGTCAAACTTTGCCCCCTTCATCGATTCAATAAATCCCAGCTTCTTATTAAGAAGAATTGTCAGGAGGCGATGGACCCAATCCGGCTTATCGATGCAACGCATGATGAGCTCCGTGACGTCCATCAAACAGCAGGCGTGCTGCCAACACCCGGCTTGGTCGCCCCAGACGAAGCCGCGAACGATGCCCTTATCCCCCACCTCGTCGTAGACGGCCTGGACAGCGGCCACGTCAAGTTTTCCCACCGGCATGTACTTGTCGAGGAGCTCGATGTCTTCATCACGCTTGATGATGTACTCGGTGATCCAGGTGGTCTTGCGATCGCCGCGGGTTTTGTAAGTCAAGACACCGCCGGGGGTCTGGATAACATGATGGGTGACGCGATTGTCGGGATCGCTGCTAACGCGCGTGAAGTCGTCGCGCCATTCGGGAGTGGAGTGCTTGGTGAAGTCGCAATCCACCAGGGCGGTCTGGCCGACGTCACCGAAATATTGAATTTGGGCGTCCATGCCAAACTTTTGAAACGCTTCCAGCGCTGAAATTCCGTTGAGGTAGTTATCAAGATGAAACGCCTGCCATTGATGAACTGAAATCGGCAGGCGGTCCGGCTTCTCCTTGCGAAGAGCCGTCATGAGCCTTTCTTTGGGAACCATGCAAATCTCCCTTCCAGCGTAACCGATCAGGCTGCCCGCGAACTGACATCAGCTTCCTCATTCGTGGCAGCGGTGATCGGGACCAATAGCCCAAGGGGCCACGAGCGGGCTTCCCCCACTCCCGCCCTACCAGAGCTTCGCGGCTTCCCTGCGAACCGTTCCCTGCGTTGCAACGGACCAGTCATCGCTACGGAACGGCGGCGCCGGCAGACCCACCTTGTTATAGAGATTGCACTTGGGATCGTTGGCCCAGGCGTACCGCGCGGCCACGGGCTTCGGAACGTGCGGACTGGACAGCATCACCTCGGTGCCCGCAATCTTAGCTTCCGCGGGGAAGAATTGCTGATCCTGCCCGGCGACCTCAAATCCTAATAAGCTCCAACCGCGGACCACCAACCCCCCAGCGACATGAGTGAATCGCAGACGCAGGGTTCCTTTGTCCGCACGCAGGGATTTGAAGGTCGGCCCCTGGTACTCGATCTTCCGGCCATAGGCGATGCCTTCCGCTGCCAGAGCCAGACGCCGACCCACTTCTTGCTTGTTCTTGGGATGAATGTCATGGGGCTCGCCGATGTCGATGGCCACGGCCATTCCAGTTTTCGGTAACGCCAAGGTTTTTTCCTGCGATTCCCTCAACACAGGCCAGGTATCCGAGGTCTGACCACCCACACTGAAGCTGGCCAGTTGAACAAAGAGAAACGGGAAGTCTCCCTCACCCCAGGAGCTTCGCCATTGTTGAATCATCGTCGAGAAGACCTTCCGGTATTGGTAACCAAAAGGCGCGTTCGATTCACCCTGATACCAAATGGCTCCCGCGATCGCATAAGGCGTAAGGGGCGCCATCATGCCGTTCCACAACCCGGCATCGCGCCAAGGATGGCTGCGGGGATCTTTGGGAGTGTCGGGAAAGGGCAGGGCGGCTTTACCATTGGCCTCGGCCTCTTCCGCGGTCGTCTCCCATTCTCCCAGCTTCTGCCGGTACTGTTCGAGCACGTGAGGGAATTCGGCAATTCTCTGCCGCCAGGAATCCGCCACGACCTTCAAGTCGGGGTCCGCTTCCAAGGCCTCATCGCTTGTCCAGGCCTCGGCCTCCGTCCCGCCCCAGGAGGAGTCAATCATTCCCACGGGGAATTTCATGGTCCGGTTCAAATCCCGGCCGAAGAAGTAGCCCACCGCGGAAAAACTCCCCACCGTCGCGGGGCTTGCCACCACCCACTGGCCCTGCACGTCGCTTTGCGGTTTCCCCGCCACCGCCTTCTTCACGATGAAGAGGCGCAGCAGCGGATAATGGGCCGCCGCCACTTCTTGCTCCGCGTTCTTCACACCACCGAATACGCCGTGGTTCCACACGGCAAACTCCATGTTTGACTGGCCAGAGCACACCCACACTTCGCCCACTAGCACGTTGTGAATGGTCAGGGTGTTTTTTCCCGCCACCGTCATTTCCCACGGCCCGCCCTTCTTCAGCGGCCCCAACTCCACCTTCCACTGTCCATGGGAATCAGCGGTGGCCGTCTCCTTTTGTTCCCCCAGGCTCACCGTGACTTGCTCGCCCGCGTCGGCCGCTCCCCAAATTGCCACCTGCCGGCCTTGTTGCAACACCATGTTGTCGCTGATCAGCGCCGGCAACCTGACGTCAGCGGCCGCCGCCGCAGCGCCGATCAGTATCGAGAGAACAACCCACGGAAGCCGCTGCCAGTAGATTTTCCAAGTGTGCGCACCCCCGCATGCATCCGTACGATTCCTTTTCGATCCGTTTCTCATGGAGACCACCTTTCCGATAAGTTGAGCGGAATCCTCCGCTGGGATTGCGGGGCAGATACTAACACCGCCTCCCCTTCGAGGCCAGAAATTCTCGCAGTGGGTCAATCTGATATTGTAGCGGCGAGTTTATCCGTCAACTGACGGACCAAATGGCGGCGTCCCGATAAGATCGGGACAGGCGCCGCCGCCTCTACATCAAATTAACACACTGCCAGAAATTCTCGCGGAAGAAATACTTCCTTGACAAGATTTGCCGATCGGCAGTAAATGGGGCTCGCGTGGTTCAGGCAATACTTTACAAGAATTGCAGGCAGGCATAAGCTTCATCCTCCAGGAAATCGTCCGCCTGAAAGAGAACAGAACAATTGAGTGAGGGCTTCACTTTGAAAAAGATATCTCGACGGGGTTTTATGGCGGCAGTTCCCGCACTCGGCGCGGCGCCAAAGCTGGCGGCCGGAGCGGGTGCTGCGGCGCTGTCCAGCGCCGGCGGCCGGCAGGCATTTTCAGCGAAACTCCAGGCCGCGGTCTTCACCTGCGATATAACGCCTGCCCTGGGAAGTCCCCTGCCGGAGTGCAAGCCTCCGGTGGCCGCCAGCGCGGATATCCCTTTGCTGGCGAAGGGTGTTGTGATCTCCGACGGAAGCACGCGGTACGTCCTCTGCTCCCTCGACTATTGCGAGCTGCGCACGGGGGCGCATGACCTGTTCCGTCGAGCCATTGCGAATGCTCTGGCTGTGAACGAATTGCAGATCGAGGTGCACTGCATCCACCCGCATGACGCCCCCCTTTACGACACCCATGCTGAACTCCTTGTGGAAATGGTGCCGTCACCACCCCACACGACGGATTTGGCGTTTATTGCCATCGCGTCGGAGCGCGTGGCTTCCGCCGCGCGTGAGGCTTTAGAGAAGCTGCAACCCCTGACCCACGTCGCCTGCGGCAAGGGCAAAGTGGAAAAATTCGCCTCCAATCGGCGCGTCCCCCTGCCCGACGGGAAAATCGGGGTCCGCTTGAGCCACTGCAACGATCCGGTGCTGATTGCCGCGCCGGAAGGTTTGATCGATCCCTGGATGCGCACCCTCACGCTCTTCAACCGGCAGCATCCCATCGCCCGGCTGCACTACTACGCCTCGCATCCCCAGAGCTATTATGGCCAGGGCCACATGAATCCCGACACGCCGGGGATAGCTCGCGAACGCTTGGACAAAGAAGAGGGGATACCCCAAATCTATTTCAACGGCTGTGCCGGAAACGTCGCGGCGGGGAAATACAACGATGGGTCGCACGAGATGCGCAGCGTACTCGCCAACCGTTTGTACGACGGCATGAAAGCCGCCATCGCCGCCACCGGGACACCCCAGCCCGCGACCCTTACCTGGAAAATCGCTGACGTACGGTTCCCGCCGCGCCAAGAAGCGGACTTCTCCGAGGAGCATTTCCGCACGGTGTTGGCTGATCCCGCGCAAACTTACCCTGTGCGCATGTCGGCTGCGATCGCGCTGGCGTGGTACAATCGGCTCAAGATTAAGCCCACTGTGGATGTCACCTCCTACCGGCTTGGACCCGTTACAATTCTGCACCTTCCCGGTGAGGCTTTTGTGGAATACCAGCTCTTCGCGCAGAGCGTGCGCCCGGACGAGTTCGTCGCCGTCGCCGCCTATGGCGAGCTCGGCACCGGCTACATCTGTACGGATAAGGCCTTCGCGGAGGGGGGATATGAGCCCACAGAATCCTTTGTCGGCCCACCCACGGAAACGCTGCTGAAAGCTTCCATCCGCGAAGTGTTGAAGGACAGTGCATAGGGAATAGTGAATAGTAAATGGTAAATGGTGAATAGTGATCAGTGGCTGGTGGCTGGTGGCAAGCTGCGGCAGGCCAACCACTGTGCGCGGTTGACGATTCACTATTCACCATTTACTATTTACTATTCTCTGTCCACTGCCCCAAGGAGGAATAATGCTCCGTCGCTTGTTATGCGTAGCGCACGGCCTGTTGCCGCTGGCCGCCATCGCGCTTTTGCTTCCCCTGAGCGGCTTTTCGCAAGCAGATTCGAATGAGCCGATCAAAGTTGGAATCATCGGCCTGGATACCTCGCACGTGATCGCGTTCACAAAAGCCCTGAACGATCCCTCCGACAAAGACCACGTGGCGGGCCTCCGGGTGGTTGCTGCGTACAAGGGAGGTAGCCCTGACGTTGAAAGCAGTTGGAGCCGTGTGGACCAATATACAGCGGAATTGCGCGACAAGTGGCAAGTCGAAATTGTAAATGACATTCCCACCCTGTGCAGCAAAGTCGATGCGGTGCTGCTGGAGAGTGTGGACGGGCGGCCGCATTTGGAGCAAGTGAAACCGGTCTTCGCTGCGCACAAACCCGTGTTCATCGACAAGCCAATGGCCGGCAGTTATAAAGACGCCAAGGAAATTGCCGCGTTGGGCAAAGCGGCGGGTGTGCCGTGGTTCACCGCCTCCAGCCTGCGCTTTTGGAGCGAAACCGAACGATTGAAGAACCCCGAGGGCATTGGTCACGTGCTGGCCTTTGACGTTCTGGGACCCACGATCAGGGAACCGCATGTCCCCTCCCTGTTTTGGTACGGCGTTCATGCCGTCGAGATGCTTTACCAGCTCATGGGGCCGGGATGCGAATCTGTCACCATGCAAAGCTCGGGAAACCAGGACGTGGTGGTGGGAAAGTGGAAGGATGGGCGGCTGGGAGTGGTGCGAGGGTTCAGCAGTGGGCTCTATGCTTTTTCGATTACCGTATACGGGGATAAGGGCGTTCTGCACTCGGAACAAAAACCCGAGGGCTACGGCACGCTGCTGGTGGAGATTGCTAAGTTCTTTAAGACCCATGTCGCGCCCGTAGACCCCAACGAATCCCTCGAGGTACTCGCGTTTATGGAGGCTGCCGACTTGAGTAAATCCCGTGGCGGAGTGGCCGTTCCGCTCAGTGAAATCATGCAGTGAATGAAACCGCGACCCTTCGCACCGCGGAGGCGCGGAGGCGCAGAGGTATGAAAACAAAAAGGCATTCTCTCTGCGTCTCAGCGCCTCTGCGGTAAAGCTGGAATTCCCAGACAACAAACAAGGAGCAAAAGGTGATGCATATGACAGGATGGACCGTTCCGGCAAATCTTAAGCGCGCGCGTTGGGTAATCGTTCCACTCCTGGCTTTCGGACTCACCTGCTTGGCGCTGGTGGGCAGCCAACAACCTGCGCCGCAGAAGCTGCCGGCGAATCCCTCTGGCCATGGGCGGCTGCTGGCACGCATTTACAACTCGGGCTTCGACCTTGCCCACGACAGTTACAACGGGATCAGTTCGGCCAGCGATGGAAAAATTTATTACGTGCTTTCGTCGCAAACCATCGACGTCGGCGCCCAAATCTACTTATTCGATCCCGTCACGGAAAAGATTCGGCGCCTCGGCGACCTGACCGAAGTGTGCGGGGAAAAAGGGCTGAAGGCTATCCCGCAGAACAAGTCGCACGTGCGCTTCTGGGAATCAAACGGGAAACTCTACTTTGCAGCTCACATCGGATATTACACAATTAAGAATGGTATGGAGACCATGGGGGTCCCGCCGCCCGGCTATAAACCCTACCCCGGCGGCCATTTCCTTTCTTACGACCTGGCCACCGGCAAGTTCGAAAACCTGGCCCTCGCCCCGCACGGCGAGGGGATCATTGCCATGACCATGGATCCCGCACGCGGCCGCCTTTACGGTATAACTTGGCCTACGGGCTACTTCCTCCGCTTCGACCTGCACACGAAAGAACTCAAGGACCTGGGCCTGTATTCCGAATTGGGCGAAAGCGTTAGGGGACCGCAATACCGCACCCTTTGCCGCTCCCTCGCGGTCGACCCGCGCGATGGGTCGGTCTACTTTACGACCGCCGATGGGTATATACTACGCTATAGGTATGACCGAGATGCGGTCGAAAAGGTCGAGGGAGAGGACCTGCGCAAGGATTACTTCGGTGTGTATGACCCGACCTCTTCCGGATCCATGGGGTACAACTGGAGGCAGGTCGTCTGGTATGCGCCCGAGAACCTGATTTACGGAGTCCACGGGAACTCGGGATACTTGTTCCGCTTCGACCCGCGCACTCCCCGCGTGGAGGTGCTGGACCGCATCACATCACTACCTTCGCAGCGCAGCGGGATGTATGATGAGTTCAGTTATGGGTACCTGGGGTTCATCCTCGGCCCGGATGGAAAGACCTTGTATTACCTGACCGGTGGACCTATTTATCGTGGCGGAAAGAGGGTAGCAGGAAAAAGCATAGCGCAGAAGGGTGAATCGAAGGGGGAGGAAGATCTGCACCTCATCACGTATTACATTCCGACCGGGAAGTACATCGACCACGGGGCTATTTTTTTCCCCGACGGCCAGAGACCCAAAGAGGTCAATTCCATCGCGGTGGGGAAGGACACCTCCGTGTACGCCCTCGCCGCCGTCACCCAGAACGGGCACAATCGGACCGATTTAATGAGGATTCCCGGACCTATTGCGAGCCACTAACGCGGAAAGAGGGAAAGTCGAAAGTCGAAAATCGAAACTCGAAAGTCGCACCGATTTTCGAATTTCGAGTTTCGAGCTTCGTCAGTGCCCGTTCAAGGAGGCTTCATCATGAAGAAGGAAGAAATCGAAGGAAGACCGAAAGAAGGCCGCAGGAATTTTCTTCAGGCCGGCGGCATGGCTTTGTTAGGTCTCGCCATGCCGGAGACGCTGGGCGCCAAGCCCCGCGCGGCGGAATCTCTGGCCTTGTTGGGGGGCGCGAAGACGGTCAACTTTCCCGCCGATAAACTCGAGGCCCTCACCCGCTGGCCACGCTATGGGCAGGCGGAAAAGGATGCTCTTCACCGCCTGATCGACACTGACAAATTCTATGAAGAACTGCCCCTCTTCGAGAAGGAGTGGCAGGAGTATACCGGAATCCCCTACCTCCGGGCGCACATGAATGGCTCATCGGCCATCACCAGCATGTTCTTCGCTATCGATCTGGAACCGGGCAGCGAAATCATGGTGCCCTCTTATGATTTCCCCACGGACTGCCTGGCCATGCGTTTTTTTAGCTATGTCCCCATCTTCATCGATATCCATCCCGCCACGGGGTGCTTTGACCTGGAAGATGCCCGGCGCAAATTCACCAGCCGGACCCGGGCAGTGTTCCCGATGCATTCCTGGGGGATGCCTTGCGATATGGATCGCATCCGCGACTTCGCTAAGGAGAAAGGTTTGATTGTCCTCGAGGACGCTGCCCACGCGCACGGCGCGAGCCTGCAAGGCAAGAAGACGGGAACCTTGGGCGACCTGGCCATATTCAGTTTTCAGGCCAGCAAAGTCTTGCCCACGGTCGAGGGCGGCATGGGAATGTATCACACGCGCTTGCACTATGAGCGCGCTACAGCCTTCGGCGAATACACGGCGCCGGAGAAGTTCCCCCCCGACAGCCCCATCCATCGCTACTACGGAACCGGGTTTGGCCAGAAGTTACGCATGCACCCCTTTTCCGCCGCGGTCGGCCGCATGCAATTGCGCACGATGGATGCCACCAGCGCCCTGGTGGAAAAGAACGTCCGCCGCCTGAATGATCCCCTGATCCAGTTACCCGGACTGCGTGAGCCCCGTTGCCGTCCCGACGCGAAACGCGCCTATTATTACGCCAACATGCTGCTGCTCGACTCCGCCAAAGCCGGCTTCTCTCGAGAAGCCCTGGCGAAAGCTCTGAAGGCGGAGGGTGTCCACGTTTCCACCTGGGTTTACCCCGAACAGCATAAGTTGACGATTTACTCGGAACCCCAGTGGTGGCACCATCCCCCGGTGATTCCCACTTCCATGCCGGGCAATGATTTCATTAACAACCAACACATCTTCCTGCCGCTCCTTTACGGCGAGGCCGACGAAGTGATCGATCAGTACGTCAAGGCCTTTCAGAAGATTTGGGCGCACCGGTCGGAGCTTGCTTGAAGAGCAGGTATCAGGTGCCAGGTGTCAGGTGTCAGGTGTTAGCTGCCGAGTGCTGAGTGTTGGGCGCGGCAATAAAGGCCGGTGTAGCGCGGACCTGTTTTGTAGGTCCGCGGCTCGTCCCCGATGGGCAAGGAAAAG
>JBEKAD010000167.1:0-9181 GCA_050018435.1 Terriglobia bacterium | reverse complement strand
TGATGCCTTTCGATGGCGAGATTGATTGGACGGAGGCGGTTCGGGACCTGCGCCGGGGCGAGGGCCAGTTCCCCGTGCTTTTTGAAATTCGTGATTATGGGCCGGAGACCACCAGCCTCTCACGCCTGGCAGAGGTCATGGACCGCATGGAAAACCTTCCTGAGGAGGAATGAACTCTTGCCCCCTGTTGTTGAAATCCGCCGAGTTTCCGAATACGCCGGCCAGGAAGTGATTCTGCAAGGCTGGCTCTATAACCTGCGAGAAAGTGGCAAGCTGCTGTTTCCACTCTTCCGCGACGGCACGGGAATTATCCAGGGCGTGGTGGTGAAGAGCGCTGTACTGCCGGAGGTTTTCGATTCTGTGCGCGGGCTGACGCAGGAATCTTCGGTGCGTGTCACCGGGAAGGTGCGAGCCGATAAACGCGCTCCGGGCGGCTTCGAGATGGAGGTCTTGAATGTGGAAGTTCTGCAACGCATTCCTGCGGAGACACCTTATCCCATCACCCCCAAGGAACACGGGATCGAATTCCTGATGGACCATCGCCATTTGTGGCTGCGCTCCACGCGGCAGCGCGCCATCCTGGGGGTGCGCCACGAGATCATCAAAGCCGTGCGCGATTTCTTTGACGACCGCGGCTTCACCCTGGTCGATACTCCCATCTTCACGCCCGCCGCCTGTGAGGGCACGACCACGCTTTTCGAAGTTAACTACTTTGATGACAAGGCCTATCTCACCCAATCCGGCCAGCTCTATAACGAAGCCACCGCCATGGCCGTCGGCAAGACTTATTGCTTCGGCCCCACGTTCCGCGCGGAGAAATCCAAGACCCGCCGCCACTTGACGGAATTCTGGATGGTCGAGCCGGAAGTCGCCTTCGCTCACCTGGAAGACGCCATGACGCTCGGCGAAGAATTGGTGGCGTTCATCGTCGGGCGCGTGCTGGAGAAGCGGCGGCCGGAACTCCAGACCTTGGAGCGCAAAATCGAGAACCTGGAAAAGATCCAGCTTCCCTTCCCGCGAATGAGCTACGACGAGGCCGTGAAAATTCTCCAGGGCAAGGGGAGTGAAATTCAGTGGGGCGGCGACTTCGGCGGCACGGACGAAACGCTGCTGTCAGAGGGCTGCGAAAAGCCCCTCCTGGTTCATCGCTATCCCAGCCAGGTGAAGGCCTTCTACATGGCGCCCGATCCCGCCAGGCCGGAAGTGGCGCTGTGCGTGGACATGCTCGCTCCCGAGGGCTACGGCGAGATCATCGGCGGCGGGGAGCGGTTGGCCGACCTCGCGCTGCTCGAGCAACGCATTCAAGAACATCAGTTGCCCCGAAAGGCTTTCGAGTGGTATCTCGATCTGCGCCGTTACGGCACCGTGCCGCATGCGGGTTTCGGTATGGGCGTTGAGCGCGTCGTAGCATGGATCTGCGGGCTCGAACACGTGCGTGAGACGATTCCTTTCCCGCGCATGTTGTACCGTTTGACGCCCTGAGAGTCGGTGAGTGAAACACTGAAGTCTCAGGAGCGTCCGTCCCATCGGGAAGTCAAGGCGATCGGATTGAAGCATTAACAAGGCTCGTGTCGATTACCTCCAATTTGACATTTTGATTCCTGATTGGCGTGTTTTGATCTATGAGAATCACAATTCGAATCGACGATCAGCTTCATGCCGAAGCCAAGAAATGGGCTGCGGAACAGGGCACGACTTTGGCCGCCGTGATTGAGGACAGCCTCCGCCAGGCGCTCGCCCGCTGGAAACCCGCCCCTCGCCGCAAGAGATTTCGGATGATAATCTTTAGGGGTGAAGGCGTACAACCCGGCGTTGACCTGGACGACTCAGCCTCACTTCTCGACCGCATGGAAGGGATTGACGGCGCTGATTGAGGTACGGGAACGGTCGTATTTGTGGTAGCGGACCGCATGTTGAAAATCAAAATCCTCGGTGTCCCGTTGGACCTCGGACAGGAGCGGCGCGGCGTGGACATGGGTCCGTCGGCGGTGCGCGCCGCGGGATTGAATCACGCCCTGAAGAGTTTGGGACACGCGGTCGAGGACGGCGGCAATATCCACGTCCGGCTGCCGGAAGAACAGCCCTTCGGCAACCAGCGCGCCAAGTATTTGAAGGAAATTGCAGAGACTTCGCAAGAGGTCGCGCAACGCATCTGCCAGACGCTGGAGGCAGGCTACTTCCCCGTCTCGCTCGGCGGTGATCACTCGGTGGCCGTCGGCACGCAGGCGGGCGTTGCCAAGTTCTATCACGATCGCAACCAGGAGGTGGGTTGCCTTTGGATTGACGCCCACGCCGACATGAACACACCGGAGACCAGCCCCAGCGGCAACGTGCATGGCATGCCCTTCGCCGCCACGCTCGGGCGCGGGCCGGATTCACTAACCCAAATTGGCGGCTTCGCCCCGAAGATACGCCCGGAAAAATGCGTTCTGATTGGTATCCGTGACCTCGACTCCCGCGAGCGGCAGATGGTTTTGGACTCCGGCGTCAACGTCTTCACCATGCGCGAAATCGACGAACACGGTATGCGCGTGGTGATGGAAAAGGCCATCGCCCTCGCCTCCCAAGGTACAGCGGGGTTCGTGGTATCCTGCGATATGGACGTGCTCGATCCCGAGGAGGCCCCCGGCGTGGGCACACCCGTTCGGGGCGGCATTACTTTCCGCGAGGCGCATCTGGCCATGGAAATGGTCGCCGATAGCCAGAAAATGGTTGCCTTTGAACTGGTCGAGATCAATCCGATCATTGATGTCATGAATAAGACCGCAATTCTGGGTGTGGGACTTGCGGCCTCCGCCCTGGGGAAGAAGATTTTATGAGCGAGAAAATCCGTGTCGGAATTTTGTTTGGCGGACGTTCGGGCGAACACGACGTCTCGCTGCAATCTGCGGCCTCGGTGATCAACGCACTCGATCCGACCAAGTATGAAATCGTGCCCATTGGCATCACCCGTGAAGGACACTGGCGAGCCGGATTGGGCGCCCGACAACCCCTGCCGCAGGTCCTGGAGCGCGGCGATCCCGTTACGCCCTCCGTGGATCCCACGGGGCCCAAGCTCCTGCCGCTGCCTCCGTCGGGTCTGCCCACGAATTCACTTCCACCCCTCGACGTCATTTTCCCCGTCCTTCACGGGACCTTCGGCGAAGACGGTACGGTTCAAGGCCTTCTGGAATTGGCGGATGTTCCCTACGTCGGAGCCGGCGTGCTTGCCTCCGCAGCAGGCATGGATAAGGATGTGATGAAGCGCCTGTTTCGCGACGCGGACCTTCCCGTTGTTCCCTGGCAACTCATCCTCCGCTCGGACTGGGAAAGCCATCCCGGCGCGGTCCGCAAGCGAATCCAAAGGGAATTGCGCTATCCGCTGTTTGTAAAACCTGCGAACCTTGGCTCTTCCGTGGGAATCAGTAAGGTTCATGACCGGCGCGAGCTGGCGGCCGCATTGAATTTGGCCGCGCAGTACGACCGGAAAATTCTGGTCGAAAAAGGAATTGACGCCCGCGAGATCGAGTGCTCCGTGCTGGGGAACGATCACCCCCAGGCCTCCGTGCCGGGGGAAGTCGTGCCTGTTAACGAGTTCTATGATTACGAGGCGAAGTATATCAAAGAAGGTTCGGAGCTTGTCATCCCGGCGCAACTCACGGCGCGGCAGGCGAAACGGGTACGGGAAGTGGCCATCCGCGCCTTCCAGGCCGTAGACGGCGCCGGCATGGGACGGGTGGACTTTCTCCTCGATCGCAAGACCGGAAAGGTTTATTTGAGCGAGATCAACACTATTCCGGGCTTCACCTCCATCAGCATGTATCCCAAACTCTGGGAAGCGAGCGGCATCCCTTACTCCCAGCTTCTGGACCGCCTAATCGAACTGGCCCTCGAACGCTCCCGGGAAAAATCCCGCACGCAATTCACCTACTCGCCAAAGGCCCGCGACTGAACTTTCGGCCCTCGAGAGTACAGTTCCTACCTTGGGCTTGGGGGGTATTTCCGTAGAACTCTGCAAATGGAGAGGGCGCGACCGGACTGGGGGTCTGCTTCCAGGAGCGCGGCGGAGAGGCGAACGTCGCCCTTGGCAACTTCAAAGCGTGTCGGTAATTGGTCCAGGAATTTTTGGATAACCGCCTGCCGCTCCATCCCGATGATAGATTCGTAAGGACCGGTCATGCCGAGGTCGGTAAGGTAAGCCGTGCCTTGGGGAAGCACCGTTTCGTCAGCGGTGGGAACATGAGTATGCGTTCCCAGGACAGCCGTCACCCGCCCATCGAGGTACCAACCCAGAGCTTGCTTCTCGGAGGTTGCCTCGGCGTGCATATCCACGATGCGGATCTTCACGTCCTCAGGAATACTGCTGAGGAGCGCATCCGCTTTTCGAAACGGGCAGTCGAGGGTTGGCATGAAGACGCGGCCTTGCAGGTTAATGACGGCATAGCCAATCCCCGCAGGGGTCTTCCCCACGAAAAGCCCATGGCCCGGAGCGTCCGCAGGATAGTTGGCAGGCCGCAACAGACGGCCGTTCACTTGATCGCGGAGATAAGAATAAATCTCTTTCTTGTCCCAAATGTGATTGCCGGAAGTTAAGACAGCGATATCCAAGTCGAGCAGTTCTTCCACCAGGGGAGGAGTAATCCCAAAACCCCCGGCAGCATTCTCCGCGTTGGCCAGGACGAGGTCGGGTTGCAACTCTTCCCGCAGAAGCGGCAGAGTTTCTTTTGCGATACGCCGCCCGGGCTGCCCAAAGATGTCACCGATAAAGAGAATCCGCATAAAGAAAGGTGTCAGGGGTCAGGTGCTAGGTGTCAGGGACCACGTGCCAGGTAGGGTTCCTTGTCCGTGGTCAGTTGCAACGGACCACGGGCCACTGACAACGGACAGCAGTTCCTGACACCTGACACCTACATTTCAGACGGCATCCTTCAAGATTTTATCAAGCGCGTCCGTGTACTCCCCCACTTTCTGGTCCATGTGTTGGGTGACTTCTTCATACCGGGCCTTCAACTGATGGTACTCATCCGCCACATTGAGCGCCGCGAGCATCGCCACGCGCAGGGTATCGACGGTTCGAGTACGCTCCGCAATGGAGCGCATCTTTGTGTCCAGGTATTGCGCGAGCTTCTGAATGTATTCCTGGTTGAGGTCTCCCCGCATGAAATACTCTTGGTCGTAGATTACGACTCGGATGCTCTGGGGTTCCTTTGTCACGATGATCAGAAACCTCCTTCGACAGGAGTCAGAAGTCAGAAGTCAGGAGCCAGAATATAGCTACCTTAAGTGATCGGGTCACCGGGTCATTCAAATGGCTCAATGACTAAATCCTCTTGACTCCTGTCTCCTGACTTCTGATTTCTGTCTCCTGACTCTGCGCCCATTATCCCTCGGAGTCCGAACTTGTCAACCCGTCAATCCGCGCCAGCAGTTTTTCGACGCGCGAGCGAACATCCTCGCGCTCCCGGCGCAAAGCAATCAATTCCCGCTCCATCGCGTTGAGGGCTTGGGCGCGTTCCTTGGATTCCACCTTGAGCTTTTCGACCTCTTCTTCGAGAGTGCGCTTCTCCGTCTGCGTTCGCTTGAAGAGCTCAATCGCCCTCAAGAGCTTTTCTTCCAGTCGTTCGAACTGCTCGCTTGGATCCGTCACGTGCCCCTCATTGCCTATTGTCGATTGCCGATTGTCGATTTTCGATCGGAAATCGTCAGTTATCACTCCGTGATGGGCAAGAAAAAGCCGCGGAATAAACAAAACAGGTCCGCCCTACTCCTGCTTTGGTTCAATCGACAATCGGCAATCGGCAATCGGCAATTTCTAGCTCCGCAGATGCACTCCTAACCCTTCGAGCTCCGAGAGCAACCGTTGGCTCAATCCGCCAACCTCCTCGCTGGTCAAGGTGTGCGTTTGGCTCTGAAAAGTGACCCGCAACAAAAGGCTGTAGTGTCGGGGCGGAACCGTGCCCCCGCGGAAACGGTCCACCGGACGAAAGCCGCGAATCTCCTCCAGCGCCAACCCGACGATGGCGGAAGCAAGGCGGGCATAGGGTAACTCGTCCGGCAGCACAACCGAGAAGTCTCGCTCCACTGCGGGAAACTTGGAGATGGGCTGAAACTTTCGGGAGCGAAGTGGAAAATTCGAGAGGCGCTCAAAATCGATCTCGGCCACCCAAACTGCCTGGCGCAACTTGTACTCACGCGCCAGATCTTGCTGGATGAGTCCAAAAACCGCCAACTCGACACCCTGGGAACTCATGCGTCCGCTACACCCTTGCTGGAGATAGGGGCGCACGGACGGCTCAAAATCCAAAGCCGGCACATCGAATGCCCCCAAGATCGTCTCGAGATCACCTTTCAAATCGAAGAAGTCGAGGGGTGCTTCACTATCGTAGACCGAAGCGGGCCGGCGACGTCCCGTGGCGCCGAGCGTAAGTACTCGACGCTCTTGCGGGACGCCATGGGCGCTCATGCTGTAAGTTTTGCCCAACTCAAAGAGCCTCACATCATTCGTGTCGCGGTCAAGGTTCCAGCGAATCGCCCTTAACATGCTGGGAACTGCCGAGGAGCGCATGGCGGAAGCATCCTGGCTCAAAGGGTTGGCGAGCACCACAGGTGGAGAAGCAGAAAAGCGCTTGCTCTCCGCGGGATCGACCATCGAGGGTGCGATGATCTCATGGAATCCCAACCCCACCAGCAAGGATGAGGTGGTCAAGACCTTGTCGCGAGTTGCGTCCCTTTCGACGTGCGGCGGTGCAGGCCGCACGCGGGCTGGCAAGCGGTCATAGCCGACGTGGCGCGCGACTTCTTCCACCAGGTCCACTTCCCGGGAAACATCCAGCCGGAACGATGGCACGGAAATTCGCCAGCTTTCGCCGTCCCCCCGTTCCACCTGAAATCCCAAGCCGCGCAGGATGCGCTCAACTTCTTCTCCGGGGATTTCTGCTCCCAAAACGCGTGAAATCTCGCTCCGCCCAAGCCTCAAGTCCCGGGGAGGCATAGACCGCGGATAAACGTCGATCATTCCCTCGAGGATTTCTCCCCCTGCAATTTCCTGAATCAAGGCGGCGGCGCGGTCCAGGGCCAGCGGCGCCATTTGGATGTCGGCGCCCCGCTCGAAGCGGTGCGAAGCTTCGGTGTGCAAACCCTGAGATTTCGCCGTCCGTCGGATCGACACCGGCTCAAACCACGCACTCTCGAGCAGAACGGCGCGGGCGCTCGGGGCAATCTCGGATTCCTCCCCGCCCATAACCCCCGCGAGAGCCACGGGGTGGGAGCCATCCGCGATGACCAGATTATCGCGGGTCAGGGTGCGGTTCACACCGTCGAGAGTTCGCAGGGGTTCTCCGGGCTTGGCGCGCCGCACGATAATCTTCTGCTCTTTTAGGCGGGACAAATCAAAAGCGTGCAGAGGATGCCCCAACTCCATCAGTACATAATTCGTGGCGTCGGCAACGTTGTTGATGGGCCGCTGGCCAACCGCTTCCAAGCGCTTCACCAGCCAGTCCGGGGAAGGCTTCACCTGTACGTTCTGCACGATGCGGCCGCAGTATCGCGCGCAGAGATCGGGATCAGAAATGTCGATTGGTACCACTCCCTCCGCAGGCCCGCCTGACTCCTTCACCGAAACTTCCACTTTTTTCAGTGATTGGCGATAGTGTGTGGCAAGTTCCCGCGCGACACCATAATGGCTGAGGCAATCAGGACGATTGGTGGTGACCTCCACGTCGAGCACCCAATCATCGCCTACCTGAGCCAGCGACTCGGCGTTCAAGCCGATCATGGTGAGGTCCGACTTGAGCTGACGGGGGTCACTCGCAATGTCCACGAATTCTTTGAGCCAGTTTATTGATATCTTCATCGTTATATGGGGCTGAGAGAAATTATGAATTATGAATTATGAAAGCAGGTGTAGCGCAAATAGGCGAATCCGCTTCTTTTCATAATTCATAATTCAGAATTGCTTTAAAAAGCGTACATCGCTCTGGAAAAAGAGCTGAATGTCATTGATGTCATACATCAGCATGGCGAAGCGGTCGATCCCCAATCCAAATGCCCAACCCGTGTACTTTTCGGGGTCGATGCCTCCGTTGCGCAGCACCTGAGGATGAACCATGCCGCAACCCATCACTTCAATCCAGCCGCTTTCTTTGCACACCCGGCACCCTTCGCCGCCGCAAAAGATACAACTGATGGATACCTCGCCGCTCGGTTCGGTAAAGGGGAAAAAGCTGGGCTGAAAGCGCGTGCGAATCTTTTCACCAAAGAGTTTCTTGGCAAAGAAGTCGAGCGTCCCCTTCAAGTCGGCAAAGGTGATATCGCTCGCGATGGCCAGGCCTTCGATCTGATGGAACATGGGTGAGTGGCTGGCATCGGGGTTGTCGTGGCGATAACACTTCCCGGGAATAATGATGTAAAGCGGCGCCCCATATTTTTCCATCGCGCGGATTTGCACGGGCGAGGTGTGGGTGCGCAATACGGTTTTCGAATCGATGTAGAGTGTATCCCAGTCGTCGCGCGAAGGATGGCTCTCCGGAATGTTCAGCGCATCGAAGTTGTAATAGACGGATTCAATCTCCGGCCCGCTCTCGATCCGGAAGCCGAGATTGAGGAAGATTTCTTCAATTTCGCGTTGCATCTGCGTGACCGGATGCAGCGAGCCGAGCGGGCGGCGGTTGCCGGGAAGCGTGAGGTCGCCCGGGACCTCGCGATTTATATAGCTGACAGCGGCAGAAACTGAATCGCTAGCAGAAAATGCATCGCTGATGGAGATTTCCCTGCCCGCAGGCGCCTGCGCCCGAAGCGGCACCTCTTTCATCAACGCGGCGACCTCGAGCGCCGTGGATTCTTGCCGGAGCGCGTTGAAATTCCGTCCGACCAAGGGTTTTAATTCCTTCGGAGAAGCTTTTAGCCAGTTTTCATCAACGAATGATAGAAGGCCGTTCTTGCGCGCCAGCCATCGGTCGCGGAGTTCTTTGCACAAGTTGTCGCGCTCGGATTCGGACGCTGCACCGCGCGAAATCAGGGCGTTTCTCTCTTGTTCCATCGCGGCGCGCACTTCATCGAAGAGTTTTTTCGGGTCAGTTGGACTGAGTTCAGCGAGCGTCTTCCGAACCTTTTCGTCGATGGTCATAGTCGTGAAAATGCCTCCCCTCCTCGCCTTAGGGAAGGGGAGATTTGAATTTACAACCCTCGCCCCCTTGGGGGAGAG
>JBEKAD010000166.1:0-9235 GCA_050018435.1 Terriglobia bacterium | reverse complement strand
ACTTGTGGAGGAAAACTTGGTACAGAGCAGGAGCCGCGGAAGAAAAACGATCCGCAAGCCCCGGCCGCTGAACGTACATTCGGTAAGCCACTCCGATGCCGCCAATCGCCGTCGCCACCGAGAGCAACATAAGGAAAATCTCGACGCCCCGTCCGTACTCCTGCGGAGAAACAGAGGGATTGCCTTCAAACACCGGCTCCAGGAATTTACCGAACCACTCTCCACCCATTAAGGATTTCGGCCAGCCGATGAAGCCCCCGACGATGGAGAGAATCGCCAGCGTGACCAGCGGAATCAGCATCGGCCTTGGGGATTCGTGAATGTGGTGCTCAACCTCGTGCGGAACCCGCGACTCACCCCAAAAGGTCATGAAGATCAGACGGAACATGTAGAAGGCTGTCAGGCCCGCGGTCATCCACCCGACGGCCCAGAGCAGCGGGTAGCCGTAAGGTCCGGCAAAGGATTCCCACAGAATTTCATCCTTGCTCACAAAGCCGGCAAGGGGGGGGATCCCCGAAATGGCCAGTGCTGCCACCGCCATCGTCGCATAGGTGGTAGGGATCTTGGTCTTGAGTGCGCCCATCTTGCGCATGTCCTGCTCGCCGGAAAGCGCATGGATGACGCTCCCGGAGGCAAGGAACAAAAGAGCTTTAAAGAAGGCATGGGTCATCAGATGAAAGATGCCCGCGGTGAACGCGCCGACCCCGCATGCCAGGAACATGTAACCCAACTGGCTCACTGTCGAGTACGCCAGCACGCGCTTGATGTCGTTCTGCACCAGGCCGATCAAGGCCGCCCAGATGGCCGTCGCTGCGCCGATCGCCGCCACCAGCGCCAGCGCCATGGGGGAAAGAGCGTAAAGGGCGTTCGAGCGCGCCACCATGTACACGCCGGCGGTCACCATGGTCGCTGCATGAATCAAGGCGCTGACCGGCGTGGGGCCTTCCATGGCGTCGGGGAGCCACACATACAAGGGAATCTGCGCGGATTTCCCCGTAGCGCCGATGAAGAGCAAAATGCAAATGGCCGTGATCACCCCACCCTCGACGTGGAAGTGCGGGTTACGCGCCATGTCGGTGATGTGTTGAAAGTCCAACGTCCCAAAGGTCACCACCATCAGCATCACGCCCAACAGGAACCCAGCGTCGCCGATACGATTGACGATGAAAGCTTTTTTCCCGGCATCCGAGGCCGACTTGCGCAGGAAGTAGAATCCGATCAGCAGATACGAGCAGAGGCCCACGCCTTCCCAGCCCACAAACATCATCAGGTAGTTGTCCGCCAGCACCAGGACCAGCATGGAGAACATGAAGAGATTGAGATAACCGAAGAAACGGTAATATCCGCCTTCATGTGCCATGTACCCGATGGAGTAAACGTGGATGAGAAAGCCCACACCGGTCACCACCAGAATCATGACGCAAGAGAGTGGATCGAGCTGCATTCCCACGTTGACGTTGAGGTTCCCCAAAGACCCGTTCGACAAATGGAATGCCCCGGCGGGCAACCAGGTGTACAAGGGCTTCAGGAAAACGTGGTGGTACGACTCCGGAAGGCCCAGGAATTGGATAAAGCACTCGAGCGCCCAGAGGAAGGACAGCCCCGGCAACCCCACGGAGACCGCGGAAACCGCTCGGTTCGAGATTCGGCGGCCGAGGAATAACTGGATGGCCGCTCCCAGGAGCGGGAAAACCGGGATTAACCAGATTTTATCAAGCATTGTCATCAAAAGTTTAAAGGGTAAAGGCTAAAGGGTAAAAAACGTTCGTCCGTCGCATTTACCCACCATTGCACAGTTTCAGCTCTCGATAAACGCCTCCCACATCGGGTACCTTGCGGCAAGCCGATGCCTTCAGGGCGAAGATGGCAGCAAAGCCTTCAAAACCACTTTGCCGAATTTCGTCGATGCTGCCAAATTTCATTGAACGGACCAAACAAGCAACAGATTCCGGGCAGCCGCTAGAGTCAAAATTGAGACGTTCTTTTGTCCTTTTATCCTTATCCTTATTAACTCGAACCTTTGTTCGCATTTTTGGCGCTCCGGATGATTCCGGTGATCACGGCGTAAAGTTCCTCGGTTTCCTTTATCAACGGCGTCAAACGCCGTCTAGGCACAATGGCCGATTCGCTCATCAGGCCCAGCCAGTAGCAGCTTTCCCTTGCCTCTTTTTGAGCGATCCCATACTTGTGGATGAAATCCGCTCGTGTTTCCCCAGCTTGTGCTTCCTCGATATTTGCTCCAATCGATGTGGCAGCCCGCAAGAACTGCTTCCCGATAACCCACCCCGCGCCGTCCTTCGCCTCCTGCAACGCATGGTAAAGCTTGATCGCCCGCAGGGAATATTGGAACGCGCGTTTTCGGATGTCACGCCGGTATTGCTCGATCATTGAATTCGAGCCATTACGCTTCAGGCTTTAGCCTTTACCCTTCATCCTTTACACTTTTGTCTCACCACTTTAACAAGTCAATCTCGTCAGCATTGACCGTCTCTTTATTGCGGAAGAGGGCGATAATCAAGCCCAAGCCCACCGCGGCCTCGGCGGCCGCATCGGTGATCACGAAAATCGCAAAGACCTGGCCATCCACCGACTTGAAATATTGCGACAGCGCCACCAAGTTGATGTTGACGGCGTTCAAGATCAGCTCGATCGACATCAGGATGATCAGCACGTTACGCCGAGTCAATACGCCGATGACGCCGATCGTGAACAATCCACTGCCGAGAAAAATGTAGTACTCCGTAGGGATCATTCCAGTTTCCTCTTAGCCATGATTACAGCGCCAACCATCGCCACCAGCAGCAACAGCGAAGCGATCTCCACCGGCAACAAATAATTCTGGTAGAGAGCCATTCCCACCGCTTGGGTGTTTAGGGCGGGAGCACTTCCCGGCGGGCGGTCTGGGAGTTTGAGTCCCAGCCCATGGTTGTAGAGCGCATAACCGACCTGCGCGAGCACCAGGACGGCCGTCACCAAGGCCAATTGCCATTGCCGGGCGAAGCGCGCCTGCTTTAGAGTTACGTCGATATCCACCAGCATCACGACGAAGAGGAACAGCACCGTGATGCCGCCGACATACAGAATGATTTGCACCGCGAAGAGGAATTCGGCATGTTGCAACAAAAAAATCCCGCCCACCGCAAAGAGTGTCACCACCAGCCAAATCGCGCTGTGCACAGCATTGCGGCGCGTGATCACAAATACCGCCGACACCAGCGCCAGCACAGAGAGAACAATGAACGTGATAAGTTCAGGCATAGGTTCCTAGGGTTCCACCACTTTGCTTACCGCGTATATCGCGCCGGCTGAGGGCCTTCCTCCAGCGCTTGCCGGTCCCAGATCATGCCCTCGCGCGAATAGTTGGCGATTTCGAAGTCCTGCGTCAACTCCAGCGCGTCCACCGGACAGGCGTCCTCGCACAACCCGCAGAACATGCAGCGTGAAAGATCGTAGGTGAACGTGGTCAGCCGCTTCTTGCGGTCTTCCGTGCGCGCCCAACCCACCACAATCAGGTTCTCCGGGCAGGCAATCGAGCACAGGTTGCAGGCGATGCACAGCGTCTCGCCCGATTCGGGATGATTGTTCAAGCGCGGCGCGCCCCGATAGCGCTCCGCCACCGGCGGCCGCTCCAGGGGATACTGCTCCGTGTATGTAGCGTCCGGGCGCTGATAGGAAAACGTCAGCCGCAGGCCTTTGAACAAATCGATCAGAAATATCCGCCGGAGAAAATCTTTCCAGTCCATCATCACCTGCCCAGCCACGCCACTGCCGTCGCCGCATGGTGGGACAACCAAAGATACCGGCCCACCGCGGTCACGATCAGGTTCGCAAGCGCCAAAGGAATCATCCACCGCCAGCCGATATTCATCAACTGGTCATAGCGGTAACGCGGGAACGTTGCACGATACCAGATGAAAGCGTACAGGAATGCCAGAACCTTGGCGCCAAACCAGAAAATGCCTTGAATGGCATTGAGCACCGGAGGATAAGCCACCAGAACCGCGAGCACCACAAAACCGGCGGCGAGGACCATGAAGAAATAACGCTCCAGCGCCACCGAGCCCTTCAGCCCCAACCAGAGCACAAACGCTCCCGCTCCCAGGAAGGCAAGGATGGGTGTGAACTTAAGAAAATCGAGAGCCGAGTAACTGGCAAAGGGCCGCAACCACCCTCCCAGGAAAAGGGTCACGGCGATGCAAGACACCACCACCATGTTCGTGTATTCCGCCATGAAGTAAAGGGCGAAGCGAAAACCGCTGTATTCCGTATGGAAACCGGCGGTCAGTTCCGATTCCGCTTCGGGCAGGTCAAAGGGGTTGCGATTGGTCTCCGCCACGGCGGCAATTACGTAAATCAAGAACGCGACGGGCTGCACGAACACGTACCAAACGCCCATGCTAAGCTGCCTATTGACGATGTCCACCATGCTGAGGGAATTGGAAAACAGCAGCACGCCCACCAGCGCCATTCCCCCAGCAACTTCGTAGCTCACCAGTTGCGCGGAGGAGCGCAGCGCTCCCAACAAGGGATAATGGCTGTTGGACGCCCAGCCTCCCAAAATAATCCCGTAGATGCCGAGGGAAGAAACCGCCAGGATAAACAGGAGGCCGATGTTGATGTCGGTCACATAGAAATTGCCCGCGAAGGGGATGACGGAAAAAACCGCAAAGGCGGCGAAAACACTGATGGCGGGCGCCAGCAGGAAAAGCCACTCGTCCGCACCCGCTGGAATAATGTCCTCTTTGAGCAGCAGTTTCAATCCATCCGACACCGGTTGCAGTAACCCCCACGGTCCCACCCGCATGGGTCCCAACCGCGCCTGCATGAAAGCCAGGACCTTTCTCTCCATGTAAACCAAGTAGGCGACAATCCCCGAGATGACGGCAAATATAATGAGAATCTTGATCAGGGCGAGCAGCAACGGGGTCGAAATGACGAATTTGATGGCGCTATCGAGCATGCTCAGTCCGTTGTCCGTGGTCCGTTGTCCGTGGTCCGTTGCGGTGCTACGCTCGGGCTGCGATTCATGAGCGAGAATCCGCGACAACTGACTACGGACAACTGACCATGGACGGTTTTATCTATCCACTTCTCCCAGCACAATATCGATCGTACCGATGATCGCGACAATATCAGCAATCAGGTGGCCCTGGGCCATCTTATCCAAGGCCTGCAAGTTGATGAGTGAGGGCGGCCGCACGCGCACACGGTAGGGATTGACCGTCCCGTCGCTGACCACGTAATAGCCGAGTTCGCCTTTGGGCGCCTCGATGGAATGGTAGACTTCGCCAACCGGCGGCTTGATGACTTTCCCTACTTTTCCAAAAATCGGCCCGGGCCCGAGGCGCTCCACGCATTGGCGAATGATGCGAACCGACTGTCGCATTTCCGCCATGCGCACGATGTACCGGTCGTAAGTGTCGCCGTGCGCGCCGATCGGCACATCGAATTCGACCTTTTCATAGGCTTCGTAGGGCTGGGCCTTGCGAATGTCCCACTTGACGCCCGAACCACGCAGCACGGGGCCAGTCACTCCGAGAGCGATCGCGTCTTCCCCGGTGAGGACCCCAATGCTCCGCGTGCGGTTGATCCAGATGCGGTTCTGGGTGAGAAGCTGTTCGTACTCGTCGATCTTGGGCAGAAAGTAGTCGCAGAACTTCACCACGTCCCTTTCGAATCCATCGTAAAGATCGTATTGCAGTCCGCCGATGCGGAAGGCGTGCGTGGTAAGGCGCGCCCCGCAATACTCCTCGAAAATCTTCAGGACCTCCTCGCGCTCGCGAAAGGTGTAGAAAACCGGCGTCATGGCGCCGATGTCCAGCGCGTGTGTCCCCAGCCAGATCAGGTGGCTGGCGATGCGCTGCAATTCCGCCAAAATCATCCGCGTGTATTGCGCGCGCGGAGGAATTTCCACCCCCAGAAGCTTCTCGACCGCCTCCACGTATCCCATGCCATTGGTCACGGCAGCGCAGTAATCCATGCGGTCAACGTAAGGGGTGAACTGCGCGTAAGTGCGATTCTCGGCGATCTTCTCAACGCCGCGGTGGAGATACCCGATGATGCATTCCGTCCCCAGCACGCGCTCGCCGTCCAGCTTGAGCTTGACGCGCAAAACTCCATGCGTGGCCGGATGCTGCGGCCCCATGTTAATGACCAGCTCATTCGCGTCGAGAAAAGTGGCTTCCGGCATGAGTTACTGTACGCTCTCAGTTCCTGGGTCGGCGCTTTCGCTTGTCACTGCCTTATTGCTGCTTTCTTGCTTGTCACTCGTCACTGCTTTTCACTGTCCGCTTTCGATTCCCAGGTTGGCTTTTACCCAAGCTTCGTCCTGCTTCAGGATGTCGTAGTCCTTGCGCAAAGGGTGTCCCACCCATCCATCGGGCATCAGAATCCGCTTGAGGTCCGGATGGCCTTCGTAAACCACTCCGAACATATCGTAAATCTCGCGCTCCAGCCAATTGGCCGTAGGCCAAACGCCCGTAACCGACGGAACCTTTTCTTCCGCGCCCACCT
Source organism: Terriglobia bacterium (assembly GCA_050018435.1). GTDB lineage: Bacteria > Acidobacteriota > Terriglobia > UBA7540 > UBA7540 > Bog-366. The sequence continues at coordinate 2,722 of JBEKAD010000166.1, read as the reverse complement.
GCACCCGCAAACGCAGGCGATTATTTTTTTCAAAGGAGTACAAATGATAGACAATGTCGAAGCGTTTTTCCCGCTTGGGATAATCCGCCGCAGTTTCATCCGTCAGCAAAATGTAAGCGCCGCCGTCAGGGGCCTTCAGGAATTGGCAAATGGCCACCAAGTGTTCCTTCGCCACATTCAAGGACGGCATGTTGCGGAAAATCACCGCCTCGCTGATCGCGCCTGGGAATCTTTTCTGGAGGTCATCCAGCAGCGGATTTGACCACGGCTCAGGCTTGATGGGAGCTTTCGGCACTGCGGCAGCCGGCTTGGGCGGCGCAGCGACCGGCTTGGGCGGCGCAGCGACCGGCTTGGGCGGCGCGCCGGCCGGAGGCTTGGCGGGCGCGCCGGGCACACCACCACCCCCCGCGGGTGCGGGCGGCTTGGAGGATGCGCCGGCGTCGGGCTTGGCTTGGGGGCTTGCCCCGCCGCCCTCCGCGGCAGGCTTTCGCGTTCCCGCCCCTTCGACCGCCTTGGGCGGCTCCTTTTTTTCGTCGGCCATGGGCCTTAGGTGGTTTCCGGTGAGTCCTTGCTTCCTGCCTTAAAGCGTTGAATTCTCGCATACGCCAACCACCATGTCAATAACGGCGAACAGTGACGGCGAACAGCGCGTCGTGGTGTCATTTGCGAGACACGGGTGCTCCCATGTGCAGTCATTCCCGCGAAGGCGGGAATCCACTGGGCAAGCCATTAGAAACGCGCCGCCAACGGAGTGGATTCCCGCCTTCGCGGGAATGACCAGTATTTCGAAGGGGATCCCATTCCAAATGACACCACTACCTAAAATTGTTGTAACTTGACCAGCACAAGTTTTCAGTTCTCAGTTTTCAGTCATCGGTAACAACGGGTGGCAAGTCGAAAGCTGACAGATAGTGCCAAGCTGCAGAAATTAGCGACACTATTTGTGGCCGGGCGGAAGGACGGGGCGGCGCCTGTCCCGACTTGTCGGGAGCCCCGTCGTAGAACTCGGATTGATTTTAGGGGCTTTAGCCCCTGAAGCGATGCGGCTTCAGGGCCTGAAGGCCCGTTCAACCCTTTGCCTAGGGGCGGCGGGGCTAAAGCCCCGCCCTTGCGGCAGCCATAAATAATCGTGCTTATTATTGGAATTAGGTACTAGGAGTCTGTCGGAGATAGATTTCGTTGTACGTAGAATCAACAACTTAGCGAGATTCGAGTGTCTGTAAGTTTTTGATTCTTCGTTGAGAGACTGTTATTTCCGACACACTCCTAGTCCCGAGCCCGCATCCCGATTCCCCAGCCCCTTCCACACGGGATTCAACTATCCGGCAGGCTATGCCTTCGCCCTCAGAAAAAAATGGGTTTCTAGCGTTGCTTACAGAAGTTGGGGACGCTGATGCCTTGCCGGTTGACGGTGTGCCCTGATGGGCGACCCCTTTACTGACTACCAGATGCCGCCGTCGGGCAGCAAACTACCTTTGGGGGTAGGATCCGGGACTATTTTCAACCCAGTCGTCCGGATGCCGGGCGCTGAACCGGCTGTCTGGAAGTTGTACGTCCAACTCGTCTCAAGCTGGGTCGAGTCCATTTTAATATGCTGCCAACCCTGGGCGCGAGGTCCCATTCCCGTCACACCGCAGTTGAAGATAAGCACACGCTCCACCTTCTTCACCTTCCCTTTGCCCGGCTTGGTGACATTTGGGATGTCGTGCACTTCGATCTCCAGTATCCCGCCATGCTTCTTCAAGTAGTCTTGAACCGCCTTGTTCTGCTTTTGCACGCCAGCGTGCGTGCCCAGCGCCTGACCCGCGACGGGGGCGCCTTTCTTGTCAAAAAGCTTGGAGTGTCCTTTCTCTCTGCCCATATCACTGAAGGCTTGGTTGTGCGCGTGGAGGTACGCGCGGAAGTAACGCTGCGCCCAGACAGCCATCGTCGGGCTGTCCGGTTTTTGCGTGTACATGTTCCCGCGGAACTCCCAGCGCTCGCCTTTGTCGTAGTCGTTGTACAGGATGACCTCGTCCCAGGCCATCTTGGGCAGCTCGACGAAGCTCCCGATGAGTGTCGGAGTGTACTTGAGCCTGTACGTTACGTACCAGTTCGTGCCGTACTGCGAGGGAGTGTCCAACCGCGTGTGGCGGCTAGTAACCGACTCCACTGACCAAGTCCCCATAATACGCACCTCCCGAGAAAGTGTTAGCCGGGATTTCCATTTCGGCTACCCGGCTTCGACTAGTCGATCGATTCCAAAATGACGTTGCAATACTTTATGAGGTGGCTATGTACTGCTGACCTTCCATCGGGAATTTCCGTTTTAGCTCCCCACAGCGCCACACTGTACTCCACTGAGGGGCTCCAGCGCAATATTTTTCTTTGGCTAGGTCTAGGGGCACGGGACAGGGCACTGTCCACCCCATCGCAAGTCCCGAAACTGCTGACTGCGGCCTTCCCATCCGCTTTTGTCAGACACCCCTCTGTCCCTTGTGACTCCAGATCGATTTCCCGGCTGCCACAGCCTCGACTATCCCGGCGGAAGGGACAGCGGGGCTATGGACAGCGCCTTTTTGTCGGTGGCCTTTTCGGTGCAGGTCGAGCCCACGCAATAAGAGCGGGTAGATTCTCTCTTAAGTTTCAAGCTTTTTTTGCGAAGGGGGATCACGCTGCCTCCGTTCGAACCGGTGCGGACGATGCAGGGGTAAGGCCATCGGGCAGCCGGTACACTTTGGTT
>JBEKAD010000165.1:0-9339 GCA_050018435.1 Terriglobia bacterium | reverse complement strand
GCTCCACGTCGAGGACTTCCCGTTCTGGAACCTGGTCAATAGCCATTTCATTTTCTCCTTTTCTGGGGTCGACATCACGCCATCAGCGTGGCATGTTCATTTCGATCCCCTGCTATGGGGGGAGCACGTCCTATGCCAATCCTGGATTTGCCTATCCTATTGAAACTACGTTGCTTATACAGAGGGTCAGATTGAACGCCTTCCCTCCGGACAGAAATTCTTACTTGGCGGATGCAAAAAGTGCCGGGAGAATCAAAGGGCAGTAGGTGGTCGGTAGTAGCGGGGGATACCTATGAGTACACTGAAATATGCTCCTTACCATTAGTATCTCCAAGTCGCGTGGCCCAGCGGAGCGCGATTCAACTCCGCCCGGTGAAGCCGCCACTGTGGCATGAAATTGTCCATCAGATTGGTAAACCGGTCATTGTGGTGTCGTTCCAACAAATGCACCATCTCATGGACGACGATGTACTCAAGGCATTGAACCGGTTTCTTGGCCAGTTCCAGATTCAACCATACGCGGCGGGCTTCGATGTTGCAGGCGCCCCACTTGGTTTTCATCTGCTTCACGCCCCACTCGGCCACCTTTACGCCCAAAGCGGCTTCCCATTGTGCGATCAGCGGCGGAATCAGGGCTTTGAGCTGCTGGCGATACCACGCGAGCAAGACCCTCTCCCGTTGAGCGGTATCGCCACCTTCGCGGACAAACAGGTCAATGGTCCGTTTGTTGCGGATGGCAACGCGGGCGGGGCCGTTCTGTACCACCACGTTCAGGCGGTAGCGCTGACCCAGGAAATAATGGCTCTCGCCGCTTACCATCTCGCGCTTGGACTGCCGAGGCTGGTCTTCGAATCTCGCCCGCTGGCGCTTGATCCACCCGAGTTTGCCGATTACCGCCAGGCGCACGGCCTCATCGGTCACCGCCAGAGGTGCGGCCACGCGCACGCGACCGTGCGGCGGATAGACGCCCAGGTGCAGGTTCTTGATGCTCTTGCGGACCACGTCCACCGGAAGCCCTCGAATGCTTATTTGCCGCCTCTCAATATTCATTCTGATTCTTCACCAACTCCAGGACTGCTTTCACGTCGGCTTGTGATTCGAGGTCTTCGAGCGCGTGTTTAATGGCGAGCATCACCTTCTTCACCTTAACCGCATTGCTGCGCCAATCGTCCTGTTTGCTCGCACGGACGGCAACATCCACCGCAAGGGCCAATGCCTCGTTCTTGCCAAGGTTGTCATAAAGCGCCCGCTTAGCCGGGGTATTGAGTACCTTCGGATACGCCGCGCCGCCAGGTCCGTTCTTCGCCTGCTTCGTGAGCTCGACGATCTTTTCCAAATACTTCTGGTAATCCAGCGCCTCCTGCTTGCGCTGCTTAATCAAGGCATCGAGCAACTCTGACATCTTCTCGTAATACTTCGGATTGATCGGCTGCTCGTCGATAATGAGCTTGCGCACGTTGTTCTCAATGGTTTCCGCCACGGCTTCCTTGTTCTCGCGGATACCCTTAGGCAGAGCGTCCACGGCCTCGGCGCCTAGCTCGACGATGAGCTGAATCAGCGACATGTCCTCGAAGGCGGAAACCGTCGTGCTGTCCTCGGCTTGGATGTAGGTGTCGATCAGGAGGCGCATGGCCGGCTCATACATCTTGAGGTCGATGGCATCGCCGCTGTGCTTCTTCACTTCATCGCGGACATTCTCAAAATGTTTCACCTCCGCCTTGATCGTCTTGACCTCGGTAGGGCTGTAGCCTGCCGCCTCCATCTCATTGGCTAGATTCGCGTAGGCGCGAACGAGTGACGCGGTGAGCGTATAAAGCGAAAGCCGTTTCGGCTCGTTTTCCTTCAGTTGCTCCGCGTTGCCGGAATCTTTCGCCGAAAAGTAGCGGAAATACGCCAGTGAATCTCTGGGCGTTTCAACCGGTTCACAGAGCGCCTTCACCGCTTCCCGCGCCTCCTCCAAACGCTCGCGTGCCTTGCCCAGCCGGTCTTCCAGCAACCCCGCAACGTCTTCCCTGTCGTAGCCGTCGAGAGCGCCAGAGGTGTAATCGCGGAAGGAGGTTTCGAGGCTTTTGAATAGGTCCTTGTAGTCGACAATGTAGCCGTAGTCCTTGTCGTCGCCGTCCAACCGGTTCACGCGGCAGATGGCTTGGAAAAGGCCGTGGTCGCGCATCTGCTTGTCGATGTAGAGGTAGGTAGCCGGGGGCGCGTCGAAGCCGGTCAGCAGCTTGTCCACCACAATCAGGAGCTTCATCTGCCCCGGCTCCTCGATGAACTTCTTCTTTGCCTCCTTCTCGAATTTTTCGGCCTTGTTGACTGCGGTCTCCGGAGCCTCGTTGAACCAGTCGGCCAGCATCTTCTTGTAGATGTCGTACTGCCGCAGCTTCTCCGTCAGCCCCTCGCCGGACTCCTCGCCTTTGATGTCGGCCGGTGATGGCCTGTAGGAGGTGACGATGGCGCACTGGCCGGCCAGATCGGTCAGGTCGAATAGTTCGTATAACTTGCACGCCTGATAGATGCTGCCGGAGATGAGTATGGCGTTGCCGCGCCCGTTCATCAGGCGGGGGCGGGTTTCCATGTCCATCAGGACGTCGCCGACGATTTTTTGCAGCCGCGACTGGCTGGACAGCACCTTCCGCAGTGTGCCCCAGCGCTGTTTAAGTTGCGCCTTGGCCAGGTCGGTCAGGCCATTCGTCTTGGCCTCGAACCACTGGTCGATTTTCGCCTGCGAAGTGATGTTCTGGTCGATGTCGCGGGCTTCGTATTGCAGGTCCAGCACCACGCCGTCCTTCACCGCCTCGTCGAATTTGTAGGTATGAATGTAGCGACCGAATACCTCGATGCTTCGCTTCTTGTCAGCTTTCAGCAAGGGCGTGCCGGTGAAACCGATGAACACCGCACCGGGTAGAATCGCCTTCATCGCTTCGTGCAACTCACCTGACTGTGTGCGGTGACACTCATCCACAAATACATACAGATCGCCCTTGGCCTTGAAGCCGACCGGCAGCGCCTTTTTCACTTCCTCGATGTAACCCGTGACATCGCCGACCTCTTCGCCCTCTTCCTTGCCGCCGAATTTGTGGACCAGCGAACACAGCAGCCAGGGCGTCGTTTCGTTCAGCTTGGCGATCAGGTCCGCGCCGCTCTTGGTGCGATAAATCTTTTCGTTGACCCCCAGGAACACCTTTTCGATTTGTTCGTCCAGTTCGGTGCGGTCAGTGATAATCAGCACACGCGCATCCTTAACGTTCTCGCGAATCCACTTGGTGAGCCAGACCATCGTCAGGCTCTTGCCCGAGCCCTGCGTGTGCCAGATGATCCCGCCCTCGCGGCGCTTCACGTGGGTTTGCGCGGCGCGCACGCCGAAATACTGGTTGTGGCGGCAGAGCTTTTTGGTCCCGGCGTCAAAGACGATGAAGTCGTGGATTAACTCCAGAAAACGGGCCTTGTTGCAAATTTGCATCAAAGCGCCGTCCAGCAGGGAAATCTCATCTCGCTCTTCATGGTGCTGTCCTGATTTCAACGTAGCGCCGGGCTTTAGCCCGGCACCTGCCGACGTAGCGCCGCCCTTTAGGGCGGCACATGCCGGGCTAAAGCCCGGCGCTACGCCCGAAACTAGCGCAGCGCCTTCTTCTTTCCAAGTCAGGTAATACTTCTCCTGCGTCTCGATGCTGCCGTAACGCAGGCCCTCGCTGTCGTTCCCCGCCATCAGCAACTGCATGGTGGAGAAGAAGCGTTCGATAAATACTTTCTTTTGGTTGTCCAGGTTCTGACGGATGCCTTCCGCCACGGAAACCGTGGAGCGTTTCAGTTCCAGCACACCGAGCGCGATGCCGTTCACATAGAGCACTACGTCGGGACGCTTGCCGTAGGCTTTGGCGTCATTTCCCGGGACGGTCACTTCCTCGGCGATGGCGAAGTGATTTTTCTCCGGGTGCTTCCAATCAATCAGCCAGACGTCTTGGGTGTTCTCGCCCACGTCGGGACGCACCTTCACGGCATAACGCAGCATGTCGTACACCGCCCGGTTGCGGTCATAGAGGCTCTTGCTCGTGTCGCCCGCGGCCTTGTTGAGTTTATACAGGGCGCGCTTGATGAGGGTCTCGCTGTAGCCACGCTTTTGTAGGAAGGGGCGAAGGTAACTCTCCTCGATGTTGCGGTTGCCTTCTCGATCCGTCCAGTCGCCGAGATAATCATAGCCCAGCGTGTCGCGGAACAGCTTCACCACGCGCTGCTGGGTCCTCTTTTCGATTTGACCGACTGTGGTCATACCAGCCTCGTATTGCCGGTGAGGAGTTCTTGCATCATGCCTAGTTTGAGGGCGCGGGTCTTGTCACGCCTCTGTTCGAGGGCGGCAAGCTCCGCGTCCATGTCCGATAGGACAGTGGCGACGGCGCGCTGTTCGGCGATCGGCGGAATTGGTAGCTGGAAAGATCTTATCTGACCGAAGTTGAGTCCTTGCCTATTACCCCCTGCCTGAAAGCTATCAATCTGCCGCTGGCCAGTGCTTGATAGCAGGAAGTAACTTAGGAAACGCGGGTGTAATTGCTCCTGACTGGTTCGAATAATGCATACGTGCTGGTTTACGTTGCCTCTTGCGACATGAGTATCTGCCACTGCGCTACGGCCAATCGATGCACCAGTGATGTTTAGAAATACGTCGTCAACCTGTATCTCCGTGGCCTTAAACGCTTCGTGGGTTTCATCGTCAATGAAGGCAAGATCCTCCAAGAGAAGAGTTCCCCAGCCAACATTTTGGCTTCTGAGAAAAGGGCGCCCCTCGTTTTTATAGACCCTTTCTCCACCTGTTGGGGTGATGCCGCTTCCGACTTTCCTGGCTCTCTCACCAAGACAACCTCCGGCCCAATCCTCCGGAATCACCCCGATCTCGGTTTGCTTGTATCCCCCGTTTGCTGTATCAAACGCCGGCAGGCGTTTCTTGCCGGTGAGCAGTTGCTGCATGGCGGCCTGTTTGATGTCCCGTTTCTTGGCGATGAGCTTGTCCAGCGAAGCAATCAGGGCATCTACATCGCTCAGCGCCCCGGCGATGGCGCGCTGTTCAGAATCGGGGGGGATAACAATTCGCTTGGTAAGGATATCGACGCGAGACAGCCCTGGAATCAATCCGGTAGCGGCAGCGCCGAATAGAATCCTATCGTGAACGAGCAACGCAAAGATGTATGGCGTGCGCCACTCCGTTACCCGCACAGCCATTAACTGTCGGCTGATACAATACTCAGCATCGGAAAGTATCATTGTCCCAGCACCGGACCCCTTGACAGTCACGAGAATATCGTTGGAACGGCAGACTGTTGTGGGCATTTCTGTGAACTTGGTGTGCTGAATAGTCCCATGAGGGAAGTCTGCCGGGCCTGTTATGTATGGCACTCCCTTCCCCTCTGTATTGCAGTGGCGAGCCAGTACGTGCTGGCCGGAAAACAGCTCGATTCCTTCCTGCAGGCGCTTGACTTCCCAATCCGCCGGGATCATCCCTACTTCGGACTGCTTAAACCCCGGCTTCAGTTCCATGTCGCCCCCATCTTTTTCAGGTGTTCATCCACACGTGTGGCGAGGGACGCGACTTCATTGGTCAGCTGCGGTAGCGGTGTGGCGTATCGGTCGGCCAATTGCCGGATGCGGCCGGTGAGGGCCTGCGACACGCGGTCCAGTTCGGACTGCACGGTGGCGGCGAGGATGGCCAGCCATTTCTCATCCACGACCAGGGTCTTGATCTCGTCCTCGGTGAGCTTGGCATACTTCGCTGCGATGTTGGCCTCCAGCGCTTTCTGCGCGTCTTTCATCTGCTTGCTGGCGGCAGCTTCTTTTTCGATCAGGGCAGAATACGCATTCAGCACTTTCCACTCGTCGTCGGTGCTGGTGACATTTGGAATAGGATTCCCTTCGGAACACTGGTCATTCCCGCGAAAGCGGGAATCCAGTCCGTCGGCGGCGCATTTCCAATGGCTTGCGGAGTAGATTCCCGCTTTCGCGGGAATGACTGCACCTGGGAGCGCCCGTGTCTCGGAAATGACACCAGTACCCTCGTCGTCGGCGTCCCTGACGTATTTGATCTCTTTGAGGCGGGCATTAACGCTCACTTTCGTCAATTTGCCTTTCTCGGTTTTGGCCTCGAAGAGCGGGCCGTCCTCGCCGCTGTGTTCTTCCTCCAGTTCCTCCATCTGGCGGGTGACGGCGGCGCGGTCGGCTTCGAGCTTCTCGATGGCCTCCTGCTCGGCGGCGAAGTAGCGGCGGATGATGAGCGACTGCGGGATCAGGTCGGTGTTCGGTTTGCCATCGGCTTGGGCCTTCCATCCATCGCTCGCGATCATGTAAACATCGTCCTGCATGGTCTCTGCCCAGTAGTTCATCAGGTGCTGATACACATCATAGGGGTCGAGCAGACGGGCTTTCTGAAAGGTTTCGAGCAAATCCTCGGACAACGTTTCGATCAGCGACTTGGGATGGCCGCCGATGGCGATGCCTTTGAGGAGGGGGGTGTTGGCCTTTTTCCATTTCGCAAAGAGGGCGGTCACCGATTGATTGAAGGCGGTGAACTCCGCGTGCCCGAAGATGGCGGCCTTGATGTCGCCGGCGGCCACCTTGAGCTGGGTGTAGCCGGGCCGGTCCGCGCGTTTGAAAAGCGTAGACCGCACCGCAGGGAAGACTTGCCAGTAACGGTCGAGGTCATCGATATCGCGGTTGGGGATGCCGCCGCGCAGGTGGGCGTCAATGTCCTGCAAGTCCTCCGGCTCGGTGCTGTCAATGTAGCGTGGGAGGTTGAGGTTGAAGTCGTTGGCCTCAATCTCGGCGCGCGGCACCATGCGCGAATACCTGGGGATTTCTGCCTGCCGGGTGAAGGCATCCACGATCTTGTGGAGGTCCTGGGCGCGCAGCCGGTTCTTGTTGCCATCCTTGATGAAGCCTTTGGAGGCGTCGATCATGAAGATGCCCTTGCGGGCGGCGGCGTTTTCCTTGTCCAGCACGATGACGCAGGCGGGGATGCCCGTGCCGTAGAAGAGATTCGCCGGAAGCCCGATGATGCCCTTGATGTAGCCCCGGCGGACGATGTTGCGGCGAATTTCGCCCTCGGCACCCCCGCGAAACAGCACGCCGTGCGGAAGGTTCACTGCGCCTTTGCCCGTGCTCTTGAGCGACGCGAGGATGTGCAAGAGGAAGGCGTAGTCGCCATTCTTGGCGGGCGGAATGCCGTAGGCGAAGCGCTTGAACTCGTCCTCGGCGGGGTTGAAGCCGTTGCTCCAAGCCTTGGTCGAGAACGGCGGATTGGCGACCACGAAATCGAAGCTCTTGAGGCTGCCATCGGACTGCTTGAAGTGCGGGCTCGAAAGGACGTTGTCCTTCCAGATTTCCGCGGTGGGGCAGTCGTGCAAGATCATGTTCATCCTGGCCAGCGCGGAGGTGGCGTTGTCCATTTCCTGCCCGTAGAGAGTGAGGTCGAGATTGGTATTGCCACGGGCCTCGTCGTGCGCCTTGAGCAGCAGGGAGCCGGAGCCGCAGGTGGGGTCGTAGATGGTCTGGTCGGCGCGGGTGGCGCTGCCAGCGCCGATCACCTTGGCCATCATGCGGGAGACTTCCGCCGGAGTGTAGAACTGCCCCTTGCTCTTGCCTGACTCGGTGGCGAAGTGCCGCATGAGGTATTCGTAAGCGTCGCCCAGAATGTCATCGCCCTCGGCGCGGTTGCCCCGGAAGTCGAGCGCCGGATTGTCAAAGATGGACACCAGGTTAGAGAGGCGGTCGATCATCTCCTTACCCTTGCCCAGCTTGTCAGCGTCGTTGAAGTCGGCGACATCAATCACGCCCTTGAGGTCATTGGCCTCGGCCAGGCGACTGATGATCTTATTCATCTTGTCGCCGATCTCCTTGTCGCCCTTCAGCGCCACCATGTCGGCAAATCGACCGCCCTTGGGCACGTCGAGGAGGGCATCCTTCTGGCCCGCATATTTGTCCGAGACGTATTTGACGAAGAGGAGAACAAGGACGTAATCCTTGTATTGCGAGGCGTCCATGCCCCCGCGCAGCTCGTCGCAGCTTTTCCAGAGCGAGCTGTAGAGTTCGGATTTCTTGATCGCCATTCAATTCCTGCCTGGGGAGCTATCGGACATATCCTGGTTCAGTTGCCCCGAACCGGAGCCATTGTACATCTAAGCGCCGAATGGCGTAAGGATTTAGAGAGAAACAGCACCCGCCGTGGTCTTGCTTTTGCAGCGCCGGTGTCCCCACCTCCGCTCGTTGCGTCTTGGCGGGTGGCGCAAACGTGCCGCTGTTTGGCATGTGTGCGGGAAGTGAACGCCGGCCCGGAACCGGGCCCAGTGACAGGAATGGGCAAAGCCACTGGCTCTTGAACGGCGCGAGAGGCTGAGGCCATTATTGTCATGCTGTGCTGGCACCCCCGACTCAGGCTGGTGCTCACGAGAAACGGGAAGTCATCCCAGCCCCGGAAGGGGTCGCGCAAGGCGGGGCCAAGCGGGATCAGCATGACAGCCACCCCCGCCCGAACTGACACGCCAACACCCTTTTCACCCTATTGACGAAAGCGACAACCTGTCTCTTGACATTCACAAAAACATAGGCTAGGATGCTACGTGGAGTTGTACGGGATTTTGGATTCAGGATTCAGGAGCAAGGAGGCGGAAGAGCGGTTGCGGCGGGGGCAATTGTGAATGGATGGTGAATTATGAATTGCTGTGCTCTTTCTTGGTGGTGCTTACCGCCCACTGCCTACCGCCTAGTCCGTTTGAGCGGAGCTGGAAGCTGGCAGGGCTACCCGCACGGATGGCAGGCCGGGACAAGATGTCTTCCCGCTCAACAAAGCAAGAAACCATAGCAACTTTAAAAAATGAACGAACAACGCAGGTATGTCATTGAAAACAAAGGACCGCTGGTGGAAAAGCCAGGGTGAAGCGGGAATGTCTATGAAAACACAGATACTTAGCCTTCAAAGGCGGGAATGTTGTTGAAAATAAACGTAGTTAGTAGGTGGTAGGTGACACATGGTAGGTGGTATGTCGTAGGTGGCAGGTGGGGAAGAGCAGGTTCCGGGTGTCAGGGGCCAAACCAGCATTCAGGAGCTTCCGCAATGAACGGATGCCCCGTTCACTGACCGTAGATTGTATCACTCATCTCGCAGCGCAATGAGAGACCGAACTCCCGTCCAGGTGCAAAGAACTCTACTCTGTGCGCCTGAAGGTGTGGAATAATCCTAAATGCGGATTGGTTTCCCCACCGCATAGCCCTTGGAAGCAAGCACTGAAGAGTGAATTCATTTACGGGAGGAACTGTCGTGCAAAGACGAAGTTTTCTGGCTTCATCAATCGCTGCATCGGC
>JBEKAD010000164.1:0-9396 GCA_050018435.1 Terriglobia bacterium | reverse complement strand
GGCTCCGGGGCGGAGGCTGGACAGGCTGAGCGTGCCGAGGACCCGGTTGGCGGTGATCAGCGGCACGATGCAACCGGAGTGCAGACCTTCGGCAATGAAGAGACGGCTGACGCTCGGCTCATAGCGATCGAGGTTGGCCCCAGAAATGAGCAAGGGTTTGCGTGTAACGATGACCTCACCGGACGGCGTGCCCTCGATCGGGAACGCCAATTCTTCATGAAGCAACCCCTTGCCCCGCGGGAAATCGAGCGCTTGCAGGCGAACTTGCTGGGCGGTGGGTTCATAAAGCGCCAGGCTGGCGTAATCATGATTCATCACCCGACGCAGGCAGGCGGAGATGGCGGAAAGCAACTGGTGCAAGTCGAGTGTGGAGACAAGCGCGTTGTTGACTTCCAGCAGCAGGCGCAGGCGATCGCGTTCACGCGCGAGTTCTTGCTGATAGATTTGGGCATTCTGGAAGTTCAGGGCGTTGTCAACGGCCACGGCCACCTGCGCGGCGACTTGCCGGAGAAACTCGAGGTCGGCGGCATCGTAGGCGCTGGCTTCCACCGAACCGAGCGCCATGGCGCCCACCCGCCGTTGCGCCGTCGTCAGCGGCAGCACACAGAGCGACTGCACGCCGTCCTGGCGCAGCAGGTCGCTGACAAACGGGAAACGCTCGTCGCGCTCGAGGTGGGAGATGACCAACGGTTGCTGGTTCTCCCAAACCAACTGGCGTACGTTCTCGACCATGGGGAATTCGAGCCCAGGCTGAATCCGGGTGGGAAGCGAGCTCTCCAGAACGTGCAGCCGCACGACGTTGCGCACCGGATTGGGAAGGGTGAGGCAGATAAAATCGAATGTTACCAGGCGATGCAGCAGCGCCGCGAGGGATCGGAATAGCTCCGGGAGGTCGCGGTCCGAAGCAATCGATTCGGAGACTTGGAGGAGCGCACGGTAACGCTCGACCGTCGCGAGGTTAGAGGGTTCCTGGCAGCCGGGACTCGCCATGGCTTGAGCTTAGCATTCTTGTGCATGGGGGCTCAAGGTGCGTCACTTGGCGCTCCCGCCGGGGAACAGGATTGAAGACTGGATGCATCTCAGCCAACCTGCGGTGGGGATTTTGGCTCAATGGTTCGGCGGCGAAATTGGCCGGCCCACTGCCGATAAAGAAGGCAGGCGATGGAGGCTGTTGAAGTTTGCAATAGGGGCCTCGGCGAATTGCCGCCAATCAATACTTGAGCCGTAATCAAGCAAAAGAACGGGGGAAGAAGGAGAAGGGAATCAAGATGACATGGCGTCTTCCGCGACGCGTGCGTGTTTCCAATCACTTGCCGTCAGGCAAAGGCCTTCCCGCACCTTGACCCGACTGGCATATCCGCAAAAGCAAGACTGGACCTTGATTTGCTGTGCTAATCAATATGACGAGCGGTGCGGACGTTGTGTTTAAATCGGTGCCGGTCGAGACCCACAAGGGTCGAGAACTGGCAGTTCGCTCTTTTGGCGGGGAGGATTTTGGGGCGCTCGTCCGCATGTACAAGGCTTTTGAGCCCAAGCGTGTAGCCCAAGGCATCCCGCCGCCGGACGTCCCGCGCATTGCGCACTGGCTCGACGGGCTGGCGCAAAAGTCCCAGGCGCTGCTGGCTTGGGATGGCAGCAAGGTGGTTGGGCATACCATCCTCTGCCCCATGCCGGCCGACGCGGTGGAGTTCACCATCTTCGTCCACCAGGATTATCGCGAAGAAGGGCTGGGCACGGTGCTGAGCCGGCTCACCCTGGGTTGGGCACTGCAAATGGGTTTTACCCACGCCTATCTCACCACGGAGATTTCCAACTTTCGGGCCTTGCGCCTCTTCCGCAAACTGGGCTTCCAAACCACCAGCAGTTATGGTGACGAGGTTGAAATGAAGCTCGATCTCTTAACGTTTGACTGCGAACGCCCCCAAGCAGCCTGAAACTTCCAACTTCCGCGCGCCGTGACTCGCGCCGAGACGCAGGCGTGGCCGCAGTTTTAGCTGCGCCAATCTGCATGAGCACCGGGGCCAGAATTCCCAAGGGTGCGGCCCACCATCTCTCACTTGGGATGAATCCATAGAAAAATAGCGGAACAACTTCCCACGATGCGGTGTCGAATAAGGTGGAAGGAAAGGGCAAGCAGTCGTAGGAGCGCTCCGCGGCTGTCACCGGAAATGACAGGTGCTAGGGACTGGGGGCTAGGGATTGGGGACAGCAAACACTCCCCAGCACCTAGTACCCAGACCCCAGTACCCAATGGAGGTGCAGCTATGTTCGAGGATGCGCTACTGGATTCTTCGCCCCGGCGGGCTTCCGTACTCTGCCGGATTCACTATCTGTTTTCCGCCTTCGCGGGCACGCTATTCTTCGCGCAGGGTTTGTACCTGTTGCCCTTGCTACTGGCGCCGGCGGGCGAGCGAGCGCTGTTCATTGCGGCGGCGATGGTAGGGGTTGTCGCCGCCCTCTACGCGCTGATGCTCTGCTACGTGTGGGCGGATACGCGGCAGCAACACTTGCGCACCTGGCCGTGGCTCGGGGTCACACTCTTGCTGAACTTGCCGGGCTTCCTGATTTACCTTGTCTACTCCGCACAGAAAACCGGCGACTGGAAGCGCGCGGCCATTCCGCTGGCATACGTTGCCGAGTCGATTCTCGTCGGCGTGCTCATTCTTGTTCCGCTTATTTACACTCAGGCATTGCCGAAACAGTGGTTAATTTCCGAGATGCACATCCCTCCGCCACCGGGCCGGCCTCCTGCGCCACCTGCGGGCCGGCCAGCGCCACTGCCGCCACACCATGCTACGGTGGACCCGTTCCATGCGCCCGTCAGAATTCCAGTGGGCATCGTCCGGGTTGTGGAACCCCCTGAGCCCCCGCAAGAGCAAGTCGGGCAGGGACCGTGGGTGATCGGTGCGATTCCAGGTGGATCATCTAATGGGCCGTTGGATGGGGTCATTGGCAGCCTGCTCGGGGGCAAGGAGCAGCCGCCACCACCGCCGCCTCATGTCGTTCCCAAGCAGCAAATGGTTCGCCTTGGTGGCGATGTCATCGCCGCCCGGGCACTGTATCAGCCGCGACCGGTTTATCCGCCCCTCGCCATCATGGCGCGCATCCAGGGAACGGTGGTATTGCAGGCGATCCTTGCCAGGGATGGCACAATTCAGGACCTGAAGGTTCTGAGTGGCCACCCGTTGCTGGTCCGAGCGGCGATCGATGCGGTGAAAACCTGGCGATATCAACCCACCCTGCTTAATGCCGAACCGGTAGAGGTGCTGACGGAGATCGACGTGAATTTCAGGCTGGGGGAGTAGGGGCCCCGGGCCGCGGAGCCGCAACCAAACATGTAGGGGCCAGCAGCGCTGGCCCCGGGCCGAACGCCGTTCGGCCCTACTTCGCGGCCAGCGCGTCAACGGGCGCATACATGGGCGCGGCGGGATGATGGGATTTTTCGTAATCCGTAATCCGCTCAGCGATGCGCAGGGTGAGGCCGATGTCATCCCAACCGTTCAGCAGGCACTCACGGCGGAAAGGATCGACGCGGAACTCGAAACGCAGCCCGGAGTCGTCCGTGACGGTTTGAGTTTCCAGGTCGACCGTCAGGCGATACCCTTCCGTGGCGGAGAGGCGGCGGAAGACTTCGTCAATCTGCGGATCAGGTAGGGTAACAGGCAGGATGCCATTCTTAAAACAGTTATTATAGAATATATCGGCGACGCTGGGGGCCAGGATGGCGTGGAAGCCATAGTCGAGAATCGCCCATGGCGCGTGCTCACGGCTGGAGCCGCAGCCGAAGTTGGCGCGCGCCACCAGCACTGACGCGCCCTTGTAACGCGGCGCGTTGAGCACGAACTCCGGGTTGGGCGTCTCGCCGTCGTCAAAGTAGCGCCAGTCGTAGAAGAGCACGCGCCCGTAACCTTCGCGCGTGAGCCACTTGAGGAATTGCTTGGGCACCATCTGGTCGGTGTCAACGTTAACGCGATCAAGAGGCGCGACCAAACCTGTATATTTGATAAATGGTTGCATGTTTTTGTCCGTTGTCAGTAGTCCGTGGTCCGTAGCATTGGTGATTTGCGATTGGTGATTTGTGATTGCCGAGCCTGGCTAGCATCGTGCCCAACCGCACGGTCGCCCGGGGCAATACAATCACAAATCACAAATCGCAAATCACCAATACTGATGTCACTTGTCACTCGACTTTCCAATCTCGAATATCCACAAAGTGCCCCTCAATCGCGGCAGCGGCGGCCATCATGGGGCTGACCAGGTGCGTGCGGCTACCTTTGCCCTGGCGGCCTTCGAAGTTGCGATTGGAAGTTGAGGCGCTACGTTCGCCGGGGAGCAGCACATCGGGATTCATGGCGATGCACATGCTACAGCCGGCGTCTCGCCACTCGAAGCCCGCGTCGCGGAAAATCTTGTCCAGACCTTCCTTTTCCGCCTGAGCCTTGACTTGCATGGAGCCCGGAACCACCAGCGCCTCCTTGAGAGTCTTGGCGACGTGTTTGCCCGCGACGACGCGCGCGGCCAGCCGCAGGTCCTCCAGTCGCCCGTTGGTGCACGAACCGATAAAGATGCGGTCGAGCGCGATATCCGTGATGCGTGTGCCGGGCTTCAGCGCCATGTACTCAAGCGCGCGGGTCGCGGCTTGACGGTCCACCGAATCAGCAAAAGATGTCGGCTCCGGCACGCTTCCCATAATGTCCGCCACCATGCCGGGGTTGGTCCCCCAAGTGACCTGCGGCGCGATCTCGGCGGCGTTGAGGGTGATGACCTGGTCGTAAGTTGCGCCGGCGTCCGTGGGGAGAGACTTCCAGTAATCCACCGCGGCCTGAAAATCCTTGCCGCGCGGGACAAAGGGGCGGCCTTCCATATAGGCAAACGTGGTCTCGTCGGGCGCCACCATGCCGGCGCGCGCGCCGCCTTCAATCGACATATTGCAAACCGTCATGCGGCCTTCCATGGAGAGGCCGCGAATCGCCTCGCCTCCGAATTCGATCACATGGCCGTTGCCGCCGGAGATGCCGATCTTGCCGATAATGGCCAGAATGATGTCCTTGGCGGTGACTCCCGGCGCGCGGTGGCCGTCAACTTGCACCAACATAGTTTTGGATTTGAATTGCGACAGGCACTGCGTGGCGAGCACGTGCTCAACCTCGCTGGTGCCAATGCCGAAGGCCAGCGCGCCCAAGGCTCCGTGCGTGGAGGTGTGGCTGTCGCCGCAAACAATCGTGAGGCCGGGCTGCGTGATGCCGAGTTCCGGCCCAATGACGTGCACGATGCCTTGATTGGGACTCTGCATGTCGAAAAGCAGGATGCCATGCTCGCGGCAGTTGCGCGCCAGCGCGTCCATCTGCGCGACCGCTATGTTATCCGCGATGGGCAGATGGCGATTCTTGGTGGGCACCGAGTGGTCCATGACGGAAAAGGTCAGGTCAGGCCGGCGCACTCTGCGTCCCGCCACCTTGAGGCCGGAAAAAGCTTGCGGCGATGTGCCTTCATGGACGAGATGGCGGTCAATATAGATGATCGCCGGCTGGCCAGGCTCATCGGCAACCAGGTGAGCCTCCCAGATTTTTTCGTATAAAGTTCGAGCAGGCATGTGTTTTAACCAGTGGGCAGAATTTTCGATGTCGCCCTGGGAAACTGATTATACGCTAGCGGGGCGGCAGGAGTAAATTCCCGAGGCGGCGTCAGGAGTGTCTGGTTTGACGCATCCCCTTCCCGCGAAGCGGGATAACGTGAGTAGCCGTAGGTGAAACCTGCGGAAAGGGAAGCCGAGAGATAATTCCGGCCCTGGAGGGGCCGAACGTCCGTAAGTTCAACCCCGTTGGGGTTGGGATATCGGGTGGCCTCTGCCATCCGCAGGTTAAAACCTGCGGCTACCCACGGTTGGCCCCTGCCGGGGCCGGGCAGCATGGCCTTACTTGCAACCCTCATCAGGCACCACTATCCTTCTTCCGCATGTCAACCACGGCTTCCGCGAAGCCCTGGATGCGGTTATCTTCCAGCGTAATCTGCTCCGCCTCGGGCCCGATGCGAATCCCCACGCGCTCGCGCGGCGCCTGCGTTTCGCGGATCTCGTTCCCCACGATAGTGACCGATTTCGTCTGCCCTTGAATATCGATACCGATACCGCGGTCCTGAGTAAGTCCCAGAATCCGGTTTTTCTCGATCAGGTTGCGATTTCCCTGGAACGCCGGCTCGGGCTCTTTGCGGAACAGGATGCCGACTTCGCCGCTCGCCCGGACGTCGTTGTCGCGGACAACATTGTCCGTATCGCGATGCCCGATGGAGATGCCATAGCGTTTGCTCCCTTCGATGATGTTCTTTTCGGCCAGCCCCCACCGAACCCCCCAGCAGAAGAAGAGACCCTGGTCGTTAGCGATCAGTCGATTCCCGCGGATTATGGAACGCTGCGAGCCGGAGCCCGGGTGGAGCCCCACGCCGGTGTGGTCGTGGCTGTGGCAGTTTTCCACCAGCGCGTCATGGCAAATCTGCCAACTCAACCCGTCGCCGTTATAGTTGCGTGCGGTGAGGTTGCGCATCGTGATGCGAATGCAATCCTGCAACCAGACGCAGCCGGCATAATTGCCGTCCAGCTTGGCGTTATTGGCCTTGTTGCCGTCCAGCACGAGGTTTTCCACGGCAACGTCCGCAATGTACTCGCCGCTGAAGAGAGGGAACAGGCTCTCCACCGTGGGTTCGCCGGGCAGAAAGGCATTCTCCCGCAGGGCGCGGTCAAGCTTGAAGCGATTGCCATTGCGGGCCACGAGGGTACGCTTAATGACCTTGAGTTCGCCCTTGTCGGCATCCTTCGCCCGGATGCAAATCCCGTCGCCGATCTCGAAATCGCGAGCGTCCACAAAAGTGATTTCCTGGTCGAACCAGTCGGCATCCTCAGCGAGTCTGGCCAGGGCGGAAGGCTCCTTGATAATCACCGAAGCGAGTCCGCTGCCCAGAATGCGAACATTGCTCTGGAGGTAAACAGCATTGCGAAAACGGTAGGCGCCGGGAAGAATCTTCACCGTTCCGCCTCCCCAGCGCGCCACGGAGTCAACCGCCGCTTGAATCACCTTCTCGTTTGACCCGACCAGGTCAGCCTTTTGTGGGCCGACGCTCAGCGTGAGGCGTTCCGCCCAATTCGGCTCGATGGGATCACCCGAGGTGGCGCGTGGGATCTTGACGGGAACCGCGTCCTCGCTGGCGCTGGCGGCCACTTCACGCAGTGCGGCGCTGCCCATGGTCATGCTGGTAAGGGCGGTGGTTACAAAATCGCGGCGATTCATACCTGCACCTCCGGTCGGCTTATCTTGGGTATCCACGGGGAATCAGAGCCCATCGAAGGTAGCTTACACGTGTGCGAGACTTTGGGCAACGTGAGGTTGGGCAATCGCTGGGAAGAGGCCGGGCTGGGAATCGAACCCAGCAGAGCCTCGGGAGAGGCACTCAGCGGGTTTGCGGCCCGCGGGCAGCGCCAGCTACCTTGACCGGCCGCCGCCATTATATCGAAGGCAGGGGGAGGGCGTCAGATTGGGCGGGCGCCGGATTTTCCCCGGGCCAGCCTTAAACCTGGAGCACGTCGTTCGTACGGTGCCGCCAGTCACGCTCCGACGCGTAGATGCGACTCCGGTAGGAACCGCCAGCCAGATAAGGGCCAGTTCGAGTTCTTTAGGCTTGCGTCCGGTGGCGATTAAAGAGAAGCAGGTGAACAAGAAACATGAGCATCAGGACACCACCGAACGTACAGACAATGGTGGCGCCCGTCGGTAGATCCAGCACGACAGAGAGATACACGCCCAACGCTGAGACCAGCGTCCCCATGGTCCAGCCGATGGCCAGTCGCCGCCCGATCCGATCCGCGAACAGCATGGCGCCCACCGAGGGTACGATCAAGTAGCAGAACACCAGCAGGACTCCGGCGATGGCGACTGACGACGTGACGACGAATCCGAATGAAGCGTAAAAGAGGAAGTCCCATAAACGAATCGAGATGCCCTGGGCCTCGGCCCCCTTGGGATCGATAGAAATGAGCAGGAACTTCTTGCGGAAAACAAAGTGGAACAAGCCAATGGCCGCATAGAGGGCGGCGGTTTTGGCCACCTCCGGCCCGGAGACCGCCAGGATGTTACCCACCAGCATGTCCTTCAGGTGCTCGGTTTCACCGGTGGCTTTGCTCATGGCCAGAATCGCCGCGGCAGAGGCAACGGCATAGGCAATGCCGATGATAGCCTCCTGCGGAATGCGCGCGCGCCGCACCCGCAGGAGGGCGAAGATCGCCGCACCGAGAAAGGTGAAAGCCAGGCTGATCCAATAGGTATAGCCGTCGTGCGGGTCCATGCCGAAAAGGATTGCCACCGTGGCCCCTAGCGCTGCGATCTGAGCCAGGGCGAGATCGACGAAGATTACGCCGCGCTCGACCACGTGCACGCCCAGGTAGGCGTGGATACCCGTCAGAATCAGACTCGCCAGGAACGGCATCAGCAAGAACGGAAGAATTTCCATTCAACCTCCCTCGTCATCCTAATGCGCGGCACCAACCGCTTTACTAAGGAGCGCAATATCGTAGTCGAAAAGTTTGAAATAATCCGTTACTTCTTTTTCCCCACCCACCGACGGGAGCATGACCAGGACTTGTGCTCCCGTGTGGCTGGCAATGCTATTCGGGGTTTTCAGGTCGAAGGAAGGCTCGACCACGATTAGCTTCACGTTCTCGCGCCGCATCATGCCGATAAGTTCCAAGGTGTGGCTGGGAGAAGGTGGAATGCCCGGCCGCGGCTCGATGTAGCCGACCACATCCAGATTGAAACGTTTGGCGAAATTCGGCCAGGACTTGTGATAGGAGACCACCTTCAGCCCGTGCAAGGGCTTCATGGCTTCGTCCCACACCTTCTCCTGAGTGGTCAGCCGCTGGCTGAACGCCTGGAAGCGCTGTGCGAAGTAGCCGCCATCTTCGGGCCTCATCTCGGCGAGCTTACCCTGAATCCCCTGCGCGATCCGGCGACCGTTCTCCGGGTCAAGCCAGTAGTGCGGGTTGCCCAGCGGGTGCACATCGCCCATGGCCCGTGTGACCACGCCGGTGGGCTTTTCGAGTATCTCCGCAAAATCCGAAGCGTCCAAGTAGCCCGCCGCTCCAATCTGAATTCGCGGGTTGCCGGACTGGGTAATTAGAGGCGGCAGCCAGCCAATTTCCAGTTGTAGGCCGACCACGATCAGCAAGTCTGCCTTCCGCAGCTTCAGGAGGAAGCTGGGCTTTGCCTCAACGAAGTGCGGATCCTGATAGCCACGGGCAATGGATTCCACGTCGATGTGGTCGCCGCCGATCTCCGACGCCAGCGCTGCCAGGTCACTCGTCGCCGTCACGACCTTGAGTTTCGAAGCCCCCCTCCCCGAGACCGGGGAAAG
>JBEKAD010000163.1:0-9406 GCA_050018435.1 Terriglobia bacterium | reverse complement strand
GCTTCGGCTCGCAGTCTGCCCCCGCCAACCGTGGTGCAGGGGACGCCGCCACCCAAGGCCAGCCTGGATGGAAACACTTTGAGCCCCGGCCAACAGGGGGTGGGAGTATACCCGCGCCACGTGGGGGCGGATCAGCTTAACTTTCAGGGGGTAAACGCAACCATGCGAAAGAATCTAACTGAGGTCACGCTTATCATTCTCGTTTTAACTTGTCTTGCTTATCCCATCCAAGCCGCTACGCGAATTCGAGTTGAGGCGGGCACCAAGCTGCCCGTGCGCATCGAACGCGGCGTGGGCACCAAAGATTTTAACAAGTGGCACTCGTTCGGCCCCGTGCGAACTGTATCTGGCACGCTCATGCAGGACATCGTGGCGTCGGACGGGCAAGTGGCGCTGCCGGCAGGGACCAAGATCAGCGTTGCGGTGCTCGAGAACAAACGCGCCGGACACCTGGTGGGTCGATCGAAGCTGCGGCTGGGTCTTTACTCGGTGGCCACGCCGGACGGGGAAGTGATTCCAGTTGACGGGTATCCCACGACTCTGAATCACCGCAGCGTTGACCGCGAGGGCACCGCGCACGGACATCGGGGACTGGTGAAGGATGCTGCTGTGGACATGGCGTCCGTGACGACGGGCGCGGGGGTGGGCTTCGTGGTGGCCGGGCCGATTGGCGCCGCCCTGGGCGGCGGAGGTGGTCTGTTGATTGCCTCCCTGTGGACCGTGGTGCGGCGCGGCCCGGATATCATCGTCCCCCCGGGCACCGTGGTGGAATTTGTGATCGGCCGGCCGGTGTCCTTCGTCCCCACGGGTGAGGTGGTTGAGGAGGGCGCCAATCTGCAAGCGTCCCGATGGGGCCGCGGCGAAGTGATCCCGCCCGCGGAAGACTTGCTGGCGATGGCGGACCAGCTCAACACCGATCCCGATGGGGTGCTCCAACAATTGAAGGAGATCAAATTCAAAGACCGTTCCAGCGTGGATCGGACGTTCGCGAAATACCTGGAAGCTATGGCGCGCTATCAGAAAGGCGACCACGGCAAGGACACGCTCAAGCTGATGCGAGAGGCTTATCGCGAGGGCCAAGCCTCGCCGCTCACAGCGTCTGCGCGCGCCGAAATGGCCCGCAACCTGGTAGTGATGATTCGCAGCACCGAGACGGATTGGGAGCGCGATCCGCTCCTGAACGATCCGCAGGTCCAGGCGGCGCTGGTGGAGGATATGCGATGAAGCGCGCGATAATCCTTGTCCTGTTTTGCTTCGCGATGGCCGGTCTGACGCTCGCCCAGCAGGCCGCGCCCACCGGGGTGCCGGCCGCACCTCCCCCCCCGGAGACGGCAGGGCCCGCGGTGGAAATTACCGCGCCCAGCCCAACGGCAGCGCCAGTCCCGTTGGGCAATACGCCAACCGTTGTTCCGGACGCCCAGGAGGCGCGCGAACTGCCGTTGGATTCAGAAGCATTCGACGTGCGCGTGCATCGCCGCGTCACGGAGTACAACCAACGTCACCAACAGCGCGAGCGTCACATGTCCTCCTATGATAACGTCACGGTGCGGGACCCGGGGCTGGTGCGCTTCGCCGACCCCCGCAAAGTGCAAGTGGAACTGAGCGACGAACTCGATCGCGAGCGGACTAGCGAAGAGCTTAGTGCTGATTACGCGGAACAGGCGCACGACGTTCAGAGCAAGGCGCAGGCGCTCGAGGAGTTCATGGCCAAACGGCGGCAGACGCTCGACGAGTTGAAAAAACCCGATGGCTCCGCACGCCGTCAGGACCTCGAAGTGGCGCTGGCCAACCTCGCCCGCCAGCCCTCGTCGCCGGAGACGTTGGCGGCCATGCGTGAAATCGATCGGCGGCTGTCGGAGACCGATCGCAACGAAAAAGACCTGCCGGCCCAACTGTCACAGAACCAACAGGAAACTGCCGACGCGGCGCAAGAACTCGCCAAGCTCCAGGCCCTCCAGCAAGCTTACGAAAAAGAGACGAAGGTCTTCACGGCGGACGCGCTCTCTGCGCGCCAGAATCGTCTGCGCCTCGCGAACAAGCTGGAATACTTCGTCGTCCGCGCCCAGGCGGAAGATACGCTGGAGCAAGGCCGGAAAGCGCTGGAGACCGTGGAGCACCTATCGCCCAGCTCCCAGGTTGAAGACCTGCTCAGGGGGCCGGGGTCCACCACCAAGTCGGACGCCTACATGGAACAGATGCGAGAGTGCATCCAGAAATCAGGCGATGTGCAAGCTTGTCGTCAAGCCACGCACCAGGAGTGACCTATGCGAGCAAGACCGTTAAAACCAAATGTCTATTCTCTCACTTCGCGAAACCTTTTTCCCTTGGCCGCTGCCACCGCTCTGCTGCTCGCGCTTGCCCCGCTCGCGCGCGCGCAGAGCGTCGATTTCGATCCGGCGGCACTCAGCAAACAGCGCGCCGCGATTCTCCTGAAGGCTACCCACGCGCCGATCACCGACCTGGAAAACGATGTGAATCATCTGGCCGTGCTGTCCGAGACGTGCCGGGCCGAATCTGGCGCCAAAGCCTGCGGGTTGTCGGACAAACCCCTCGACTCAGACAAACTGGAAGACCGCTATGCCTACTACGTCAGGCGGCCGGTGGAAGCTCACGCTAGCGGGCGGCAGGCCAAAATCGACAGACACAATTGGGAAGCGCCAGCCTCGGCTTCCCGGTGAGCTGGTGAAGGCAAGTTCCTGTCAAGTTGACCTGTAGCGCCGCCCGGAACCTGTCCCGACTTGGTTGGGAGGGCGGCACATGCCGGGCTAAAGCCCGGCGCTACATGGAAAGAAGGGGATGACTGGCGTGAAGATCCTCTCGACGTCGATCTGTCTCGTCACTTCGTGCGCAGGATTGCTTTTCCTGGGATCCGCCACCCTGCCAGGGGCTCCTCAGCGAGTACAGGGAGCCCGCACCTCCCTGCCTTCTAAACGCTCCAAGGCAACGAAGCGGACTGGGCATAAGGCACCCATGCTCACGGGGCACAAGGCAACGAAGCCCACCGGGCATAAGGCACGCATGCTCACAGGGCACAAGGCAACGAAGCCCACCTGGCATTCTGGGCCTGCTGCGTCGCCATTGGAGACGGAGATTGTGCCCTCGCGCCCTCCTGCCGCCCCGCCCCAAGTGTCGACGACTCTCAACTCTTCTGCAAAACAGAAGAAGTCGGCGGCTGTGAACCGGCAGGCCGCGCCTCTTGCGCGTTCGGTTCGCGCTTCGACAGGCACTCCGGCGGCTGCGGTGGTGCAAACGCCCACGGCCAACGCTCATCAGCCCGATTTCTCAAACTCTCCTGATCCTGAGGCCCAGCGCATCCAGGATGAGTTCGCGCGCCTGCGCGAGGATGCCGATGCGCGGCGTGCCTTCTACGACGACCTGCTCGGCACGGTGGAACGAGTGCGCGCTGGCATGCGGGATGAGAACTCGGCGGAGGAGAAACCTGTCTCGTTCCAACCCGCAGCACGTCCGTCCGGCAAGACTTCCCTTGAACCTGTTAACCCGCCGCACTTGCCAGAATTTATCCAGCCGCAGGAGCCCCCTCCGGCGAAACCTCCCACGCCACAATCATCCTTGGGACCCTCCGGCAACCGCATTGATCGAGTTGCATACCAGCGCGTTGTGCGCTGGGCAAAGGCAAATAACGTGCCCGTCTCACTGGCCCTGGGCGTGGCCTGGATGGAGTCACATTTGAATGCGAATCCCCCGCGCGGGTCCGCCGGCGAAGTGGGGATGTTCCAGATTATGCCCGAGCGCTGCCGCCTTGAAGGCTGGCCCTCCAAGCGCCTGAGCGAGCCGGAATTCAACGCCTGGATGGGAACGATGCTGTTGGCGCGCTATTACCAGGAAGAGGGGAGCGTGGCGCGCGCCGCCGCGAAGTACGTCGCGGGCCCCGGGGTCTTCAATAAGAAGTATTCCGAGGACATGTGGGCCTACATTAATCGGTATGCAACTACGGTGGACACCTATGCCAGCTACTTTTCCCGCGGCCAAATCTGAGAGCTGGGCGGAGGCAATAATACTTCGACCCGTCGGCGAACCGGAGCCCGATGGCAGTGATGTTCCCCGCTTTGCACTGCTCGAGACGGGTGGACCTGATCCCAGGGCGCTCCTTCTCTCCGTCGTTATTTTGACCGGTCTGGTTTCTCTGTCACTTATTTTGGGGCGTTTCCCGAGCGTTACTCGCACGCCGCGCGCGGAGACCGTCACCCTGTTGGTGGCGCCGCCCGAGCTGCGGACGCTGCCCGATATTCCTTCGATCAAAAATTCCAGCGAGAGTTCAACACTTCTTCCCCAGGCGGCCGAACCGGTCACGGACAAGCCTCCCTTGCCTGAGCCGGCAAAGTCTCAGTCCGCACCAATCAAAGCCGAACCACTCACTCCTGACTTAGTTGCCGCAAAACCCATTCCGCCTGAGCTCATGGAGAAGCCACCGCCCATTCCAATTCAGCCGGAACGCGCCGTGGCTTCGACCGCTCCGGCTGCAACCCCTGCTGCCATGGAAGCGCCCAAGCTAAATCCGGGGCCTGTCTCCCCGGGCTCAAGTAATGATGTTGTCGTGCACGATCTTAAGGTGGCGCCCGACATTGGAGGTCCAACCCGCGTCACTGCCAGGGATGTCCCCACAGCCGGTCCGGAATCGCTCGGAGGGTTGCCGCTTTCACAACTGATTGAGGACCAGGATGGTCTCGCGGCCGGCCTGGCAGCACTGCCCTCAGTCGAGCGACTCAGCTTGCCGCGCGTCTCCATCCGCGTCAACACGGAATGGCTCGAAGCACTGCCGAAAACGCAGGAGCGCCTCTACTTCTCCATCACCACGCCGGAGGCGGATCGTGAAGTCCTCGCCTACGTCCCCGACACTCATAGCTTTAACCTGGAGCGCCCGGAACGGCCGCTCTGGCAGATTCACGATGGCGAGCGTGTGCCCGCCCTCGCGGAACTGCGCGCTGCCGCCGGACGCTGGCTCGGTGTTTCCCCTACCCTTGTGGGCCTCTACACGTGGCACCCACCGGTGTTCGAAGACGCGCTACGAATGTTTGTGCTGGAACGAATGCAGGAATTGCACGTGCATTGGGGCCCGCGCGATGTGGTTACTGTACGGCTCGCCTCGGGCTCCGAGGGCGCGGTGATGAACCTGGAACCCCTTCGCGAGGATGGGTTGCAGTGAATAGTCCGCATCCAACCTTGGGATCTGCGAACGACGGATCAGGAGAGGAACAAGCATGCGAAAACTGATGAGTATTGTTCTCTGGTTGACATTCTTGGGGACAGCGCTGGCGACCGGGCAAAGCCATGAAGCCAAGCGGCTGGAATCCGCAGCCTTTGTTCTGAATGAGATCATGCAGACGCCCGAACAGGGCATCCCCCGGGATCTGCTCAATAAAGCCGTCTGTGTGGGCGTCATCCCTTCCGAGCTTCGGTTTGCGTTTGGATTTGGCGGTAGCTATGGACGTGGCGCGCTGGCATGCCGGAAGGGCGGTGACGGTTCCTGGGGAGCACCGTCGATGTTCACCATGTATGGAGTGAATTTCGGATTCCAAATCGGCGGCAAGGCCACCGACATCGTTTTCATTGTGATGAATTCGGGCGGCGTGCGGAAGCTGGTGCAGAGCGGCGTCAAGCTGGGCGTGGACGCCTCCGCGGCAGCGGGCCCGGTGGGGCGTACCGCGGAGGGTGCAACAGACCTTCAACTGCATGCCGAGATTCTCAGTTACTCGCGGTCGCGCGGGCTTTTCGCCGGGGTTTCACTTGCCGGGGCAGTGCTCAAAACCGACTACGGCGCCAACTTTCAGCTCTACCGGCACGTCTATGAGCCCAAGGAAATCCTGATCGACGGTCTTGCCACCCCTCCCGCCGAGGCGAAGCAGCTCGACGACATCCTGGCGCAGTATTCGCCCCGGGGTGGCGAGCCGTTCCCCAAGGCATAGCGATTAGATTCTCTCTTGGATTGCAGGGAGGTTTTGGGCACAGGGGCACAGGAGCAGATTTCTTCTGTGAGTCTGCCCCTTCTCGCTCACTGACACGACTAGCGCCGCTGGGTGTCCACCTCGACCTGACCGGTCAGCTTCCGGCGCACGATGGCCCAACTCATCCCGATGGCGAGGAGCAGGCTGAGCGCCACAAGTCCCAGGTGCGAAAAGGCTGTCGCGCTGTGCGGTTGGAAGATGCCCCCCTTGGCGATGAGCAGCCAGACGAGAGCGCCGAACATGCCCGCGATCAGGATCGCGCCGCTGAGTCCGAGCGACCGCCACGTCGCCTGGAGCACCACAACCCAGCCCGCGAGCAGGAGCAGAGCCACCACGACCTTCACCGGCCCAATAGCCGGCGTGCGCGAGAAAAGGGGCGCGATGGCCCAGTGATAGAACGACTGACCCCACGGGTTCCAGGTCCCGTAGACCAGAACGAAGGGGAGCACGATTCGACCGATGAGGCCGAGGGGGCTGAAGCGTTCACGTTCCATGTGGCACGACTGAATTCTTCCTGTATATCCCCAACAACGGAGGTTGGATGCCGGGCCGTCTGCGCCGCCGGGGTTGCTTGAAGCCAGGGCCGCCGCGCTCGGCATCGCCCAGCGCGTGGGGGCCAAATAACCCGCCACCGCGATCCCGTTCGCCGCGCCGATCAGCAGTTAGCGCGGCTTTGCGTCGACCTTCCTGAGAGGACGTATCTTTTTGGGTGGCCCCCCAGGGTTCTGGGGCAACTTCTTCGTCGCTCACGAAACGGGGCGCTTACTTCACAACAGCCAGTCCCATCAGGTCGATTCCAGGTGGCCGCGGAGCAGGAGGAAGCGAGCAAGTCCCTCCCCGTCGGATGAAGCCGGGCCTCTCCCGTCTTATGGCAACTTCCGTCCTTTAGCGCCAGCTAGCGGTTGTCGCGGCCGTGGTCTCGATCGCGGTCACCGCCGCAGCGCTCTCGCGCTTTTTCGAGTTCGTTACGGCGTTTCTGCGCCTGCCGGCTGTGCTCGCCGTGGCGATCAATCTCGCGTTTTAAGTTTGCTTCGGCATTGTGGATGCGCTCACGGCAGTCGCTGTCCCGATCGCCTGCCAGGATGGGCGTCACGCCGCCAACCAGCAAGAACACTCCAAACACTGCCGCGAGCAGAGTCGTCTTCCCGTGCTTTAACCTGAGCAACATGGTTTCCCCTCCAGTAACTACGACGACCTCGGGATTTCCAATCATTATGAAGTCCCGGGTCTTTGAAGAAGCTAACAGGTCGAGCCTTGAGCTGTCTGTTCAAAAAGAACCAGAGGAGTCGCGGCCTCGATTTGGTACATTTCGCGTAGACTTTCGTTCCTGTGGACCCCCCGGGTGGCGGCCAGTCAATTCATCGGAACCTGTCCCGAGTTGCCGGGATGCATTCGCGCCGAACATTCGCAGGCATCAAAATACGATGTCTGATGCTACGAAGGGGGCGGCTCAATCCGGAGCAGGATTTGGTCAGTTAGCGACGAAGTCGAGCAACTTGCCATACAGGCGGGCAAATCCCTGGAGTTCGACTACCTCTACCCTGTGCTCTCCACTCGCACAATTGGAGGCGAATGCTTGCGGACGTCGCAGGCTGCGAGCAGCCACGACTTGGGTGAGATTCGCATTACGGTGGGCCTGGCATATTCGAGTTTGGCGAGACGTTCCGAACAGCGTTCTGGCACCCACATCCGGCAAGTCCACGTCCCGGAAGGATCGGGAACGGCAAACGGACTTGTGGCCAGCTACGGTGTCAACTCCTGCATCGTCGCACACTCGAAAAGTAAGCTTTGCGTGGTCCGCTGGGCGGATCGTTGTCCCGAAACGGCGTTCGAGGAAATAGCTCCTCATTAGTCGCCAAAGGTTTAGGGAACCGCTCTCGGTCTTACCGGCCATTTGGCTGGCACGCCGCGTTGAGGAAGCAGGCGGCCCGGGCCGATCACTCACGTTGGAAATGGCGAAGCAATCGTAGCGCCCCGATGCATCGGGGTGCTACACTTGCTCGAATTTGAATCCCGTAAGCCTGGTCTGGGGAACCCCGCGCTGCTGGACTAATACCTTGAAAATGTTTCCCATTCCCTCGGGAGAGATTAACCGTTTTAGTTTTAATCGCGCCTGTAACATCTCCAGCTCCGTTTGACCCGGATCGTAAACATCCGCAAATTGGTTGGCTTCGCCGAGCGCCAGCAGAAATCTCTCCTGGGTTGTGAACCCCGCGAACTCCAGTCCGTCGGCCTTACCCGCGTCGATTAGCGCGCTGAAGTTCACGTGCGCCGTCAAATCGGTTTCCCCCGGCGCGGTGAAGAAATCCTCTGCCGCGGTGTGGCCACGGTAAGCCAGCAAAGTTCCGCCCAGACGGTCGGGGGTGAAGAGCCGATTCGCCATGTCGCCGTAATCAATGGTAAGGACAAAACCGCTTGTCAACTTAGCCGAGACCGCGCGCATCCACGCCTGGGCCTGCCGGTTCACCTCCACGCGCTGGCCCTCCGCGAGTTGAGGGGCATAGCGGGCGACGTACGCCGCCACGGCGGGGTCGCTGATGGGGCCGGGCTTCTCGCGCAGGTCGTCGCCCTCGGCGATGACGTAAATTTCCTTCAGATGCCCTCCCCCGCGCGCGACCACGCTGACCGGAAATGCGTCAACGAGTTCGTTCGAGAAAAAGCAGCCGGTGGCAGGCGCCAGTTCCTCGAGATTGGCGAGCAGCCGGACCTTGCCGCCCATTCCCATTTCCGCCAGCCGTGCTTCGATGCGCTGGCGCTGGGGGGAGCTAGGCTCGATGGCGACGTAATCGAGCGCTGCGGCAAACTCCGGCAATGCTCCCGTGGACCAGCTCAAAAAATCGGACGCGAAGAGCCCCCGCCCGGCGCCCATCTCCACCCAGGTGAAAGGCTGTGGACACCCCATCGCGTTCCACATCTCCGCCGCCTGCCGCGCCACCAAGCGGGCAAACACCGGATGCAGATCGGAGCTTGTAAAGTAATCGCCCGCCACGCCGGTGCGCTCGCGCCCCTGGGTGTAATAACCGAATTCCGGATGATATAGACATAATGTCATGTAGCGCTCAAAGGTCATCGGACCCGTGCGCCGCAGAGTGTCGAGAAGCAGCTTTTTGAGAGGTGTGGGGCTCAAGGAGAACTCAGGTACCAGGTGTTAGGTTACAGGTGTCAGAAACCGCGTTTGGCGATCATGCTGTTCACTCAAGGGGTTTCAGGAAATCGCTTTTCAATGCGTTCCTGGGAGACCCCCTCACCCACCGCCTTGCGGTCCCCCTCTCCCCCAACTGATCGTGTCCCACATCTTCTGCTGGACACCGCGGGTGCACACCTTCAGCCCCAAAGGGGCGGCCTAGCAAAGCCCAGGCCAGCGGCCTGGGTTAGGAAGGTCACCCCATTTTCCGTTCTCCAGCCCTGAAGGGGCGTGATCAAGGCCACCGACCCAGCCGCGG
>JBEKAD010000162.1:0-9422 GCA_050018435.1 Terriglobia bacterium | reverse complement strand
AAGCGAACGGGATCCTCGTTCTTACTGAAAACTGATCACTGACGACGGACCACGGACCACGGACCACGGACTACGGACAACTGACCACGGACCAAGGACAGCCTTCATGTCCTCTCGCCAAAGATCGCGGTCCCAACTCGCACGATCGTGGCGCCTTCTTCGATGGCGGCTTCGAAATCGTGGCTCATGCCCATGGAAAGCTCGCGCATGGACACGTTGGGCAGATTCCGTGCTTCGATATCGCAAGCCAGGGCGCGCAGTTGCCGAAAGTAAGGCCGCACGTCCTCCTGATTCTCGAGGAAGGGCGGGATCACCATCAGGCCGCGCAGCTCGAGATTGTCCATCGGCGCGATCTGCTCCGCCAGAGCCGCCACTTCCCCGGCCCGTATGCCCGCCTTGGAAGATTCCTCCCCCAAATTCACTTCGATCAGCACCGGCATGCGCGCACCGCCGGGGGCAGCAGCCTGCGCGAGCTTCTCCGCCAAGCGGAGCGAATCCAGGGAATGCACCCAATGGAAAAGTTCCCGCGCCGCCCGCGCTTTGTTGGACTGAAGATGTCCCACCAGGTGCCAGGTTACGCCCAAATCGGCAAGCGCCGGGAGCTTGGACTTCGCTTCCTGCACCCGGTTCTCGCCAAAATCGCGCAGGCCCGCCTCAAAGGCGGCGCGAATCAATTCGGGTGGGTGCGTCTTCGAAATGGCCACCAGCCTTACGTCCTCACGCCGGCGTCCGCTGTGCCGGCAGGCAGCGGCGATTCGCTCTTCGACCCGCGCGATGTTTTCTCGAAGGTTCGCGACCATCTCTCCCGGCAGACTCGGTCGTGGCAGCGCCACCCGCAAATTTTTCGGGCTTGGCAAATTGAAACCGTGCCATTCTATCACTCCCCGCACTGCGTGTAGGCGCCTTGTTACGGTTACGGATGGGTGTTAGGATGCAAAGTTGGTCACTTGTCCTTGGTCCTTGGTCATTTGTTCGCGGTGCGTCTGGCTGTAAGAGTCATCGAATTCGACAAATCGCGCAAGTCTCCGCCTCTGATTTTCTTCTTGCGGCGACCCACGGCCGCAAGTCATGGGCCAAGGACAAAGGACCAAGGACAAAGAACAGTCGCAATGAAACCTGGCCTTTTTATCACTTTTGAAGGGCTGGACGGCACGGGCAAGAGCACGCAACTCCGCCGCGCTGTCCAGTACATGCGCCAATGCGGTCATCGCGTACGGGTGACGCGCGAGCCCGGCGGAACGCGCACGGGGGAGCGCGTCCGCGACATCCTGCTGGCGTCGAAAACAGGAAAACTTGCGCCGTTGGCTGAGTTGGCGCTGATGTACGCGGCGCGCGCCCAACTGCTGGAGGAGGTGGTGCGCCCGGCGCGCGCCCGCGGCGAGGTGGTGGTGAGCGACCGTTACAATACCGCGTCGTTCGCCTATCAGGGTTACGGGCGCGAGTTGGGCACGGCCACCGTGCGCGCCTTCGACCGCGTCATTTGCGGCAAGACTCAGCCGGACCTGACCATCATCCTCGACCTCGATCCCGAACGCGCGCTGGGACGCGCGCTGGGACGCGATACGCGGCGGCGATCGCGCCACGACCGCTTCGAGGCACAAGGGCTGGCCTTTCACAAGCGAGTGCGGGCCGGGTATCTTGCCATCGCCCGCAGCGCGCCGGGGCGCATCAAGTTGGTGCGCGCCGACCAGTCCATCGACGAGCTGCAACGTCAGATTCGCGCGCTCATTGACGAGCTTTTAACGCAGCCAACGAGGGAGAAAGCTGTAGGCATGAGGGAGTAACTCGATTGTTGTGCCAATAGATACAACGTTAGGTTGAACAATCCGAAATCCGTCTGGCAGAATACAGACGGACCGTATGGGTTTCCGGTGGTATACTGGTGCGCATGACGCCCGAAGAGAGATTCACGAAGATCGAAGAGAATCTGCTGGTCACAGCGGAAATGTGGCGCACCGCCGACCGCCGCTGGGAAGAGCGCTTCGCCCGGCACGACGAGCGGATTGAGGCGCTAATCCGCATAGGGGAAAACCATCAGGCGAGAATGCAACAACTTGAGGATTCAAAGCTCTCGCTGGAAGCTGCTATGCGCGCGCTCTTTGAGCGCATGGATCGCTTTATCCGCGGCCTGGAATCAAACGGCAAGAAGTAAATGAATTGCTCCCCGAGATCTGAACTTCCCTTGCACAACTCGGCAGTCTGAATTCTTCATTGGAGACCATGGGCTTCGATTCCTTTCTCGGCAATCCGCAGGCGGTGGCGGCAGTCCGCGAAATGGTCGTGAGCGGGCGCGTGCCGGGAGCCTTGCTTTTTGCCGGGCCCGAGGGCGTCGGCAAGAAAACCCTGGCCCTGATGCTGGCCAAGGCCCTGGTGTGCGAGCGCGGCGCCGCGGACTTCTGCGCCCAGTGCGCGCGCTGCCGCAAAGCGGAGCAGATGTTTGCCACCGCGCGGGAAGATTTGGCGCGCCGCCGCGAAAGCAAAGAATCCGCTCGCCGGGTTGAAGGCTTGGTTTACTTCGATCTCCAGATCATTGAGCCGCTGACGAAATTCATCCTCACCGAACAGATCCGCCAGTTGCGCGCCATCGCTTACACGCGGCCGTTCGAATTCCCGCGCCGCATCTTTATTCTCGATGAAGCCCAAACGATTCATTGGCAGGCCGTGGACTTGCTGCTCAAAGTACTGGAGGAACCCCCGGAGACGACGAGCTTCATCCTGATTTGCCCAAACGCCTTTGAGCTGCGCTCCACCATCCGTTCGCGCTGCATGCGCGTGGCCTTCCACCCTGTAGACCAAGCCCTCATCCAAGACTTACTGGCGCGCGAGAGGAAACTCACCGAGCCCCAAAAGGCGCTTGCCGTGCGCGTGGCGGCGGGCAGTGTGGCCCGAGCGCGGACCTTCGACCCCGCCGAGTACGAACGCCGCCGCCAGCCTTGGCTGGATTTTCTGGAAGCGACGGCGCGCCGCGCCGCTCCCGGTGCATTGGTGGACTGGCGGCTGCTGTTTGACTCTGCCCGCGCCCTGGCAGAGAATCGCGACGATTTCGAAGGAACACTGAAAGTCGGCTATTCCCTTCTCTCTGATCTTCTGCATGTCCTGCTGGATCCGGCGGCAGACGCGGTGGTGAATGTTGACTTGACGGCGCGACTCCAGGGATGGGCACCCAAGCTAACCCTGAACGGTATCGAGAAACTTAAGGCCGGCCTCGACCAGGCTTACCGCCTGCAAATCCGCAACGTCAATCCCCAACTCGGTTTTGAGACGCTGGGCATCGACGTTCGATTGTCGATTGACGATTGACGATTGTCGATCGAGGATGTTTTTTCAATCGACCATCGACAATCGGCAATCGAAAATTCGGTGGATGGGCAACGAGGGACATCCACCGGCCATCCAATTCTATGAATCCCGAGCGGCCCGCGCGGTGGGTTCAAAGACCAAACTGAAGCGTGTCCATCCCGGCTAAAACGGCTAAAAACGATTGCCACCGGTGTTTGCCTATGGTACAATGCATTCTATCCGCGGTTGTCTTCCTCGCACGGTCGTTTTATTATTTGCCGTATGAAGCCGGGACGCCATGTGAAGCGTCTTAGGTAAGCAGAGGCGACCCGCGCATTTCACGGGGACAAACTAGAATACTTGCCCGTTCGTTCGGGCTTCAGGAGCAGACCAACATGAATCGACGATTGATCCGTCCCACTCTGTCCGATGTACAGGACCAACTGGGCGCACGCATGCAGCGCAAGAAACCGGCTCCGCCAGAGCAAACCAACGCTGAGAATTTCTATTATCTGAAGCAGATGCAAGGTCGCACGCCCATGGTTGTGGTCTTGGATCAGGGGGAAACAATCCGCGGGGTGATCGAGTGGTATGACAAGAATTGTATCAAGGTGCATCGTCCGAACGAACCCAACCTCCTGATCATGAAATCATGCATCCGGTTCATGTACAAAGAGGGCGAATCCCGCAGTGGGGCAAGCAGCGAAGGGGACACCCATCACCCCCAAGAAGCAGATTAGGAAGAATAGTCTATGGAATCACCTCGGGTTTGCGTCTAATCTCCCCTCGAAGAAGACCGCCGGGTGGTTTCTTGAATTCCCAGACGAGCAAGGGCGGCGATCCTGTCAGGCGCAGTTGCCGCCCGCGGGGCGTGCCCTACCCACCCCCATCCCGCTCGGCACTTGACAGCCTGCCGGGGCTCGCCTAGCATGAATTTGTGCCTACGGATCTCATAAGGGATTCCATCGTGAGGGTTCTCACCTTTTCCCACATCGATCTGCAAGCGGTTCGACGCCAGGTGCCGCGTTTGCGAACCTTGCGGCGCGCAAGTTGGCGCCTGGCGGGGGTGGTTCCAGCTATTCTTCTGCTCGTGTGCGTAGCCGCGGCGCAGCAGCAAGAAAAGCCCAAGATCCCGGGCCTCGACAAGATCATTGCCGCCAACGAGCACTTGGCCTTTCACGGCACGGTTAAATCGGTCGACGAAAAGCACAACATCCTGAGCATCAATTCCGTGGAGGGAGGAGACACGGAGATCTTCCCCATCAAGCATAGCACCCATGTCGAAACCGCCGACGGCTTTAGGAAGAAGCTGGACGTTCTCTCTCCCGGCACCTACGTCACCGTCTATTACGACCAACGCGCCGACCACCGCACGGTAACGCGCATCGAACTGCTTACTAGTGAATCCAAGAAGAAGGAGCCGCACTCTTAGTCCGTCAGCCGACGGGCGGCCTGGCTCCTGATTCCCGCAAGACCACTATGCGCATCGGCATTACCTGCTATCCCACTTACGGCGGAAGTGGCGTGGTCGCGACCGAGCTCGGCATCGAGCTGGCCGCGCGCGGGCACGACGTACACTTCATCAGCTATGCGATGCCCGTGCGGATCACCGAAGCCGCCGGCCGCATCCACTTTCATGAAGTGGAGATGCTGAATTACCCGCTCTTTGACCACCCGCCTTACACCTTGGCGCTCGCCACCGCCATGGCCAACGTGGCCATCAACGAATCCCTCGACCTGCTGCACGTGCACTATGCGATTCCCCATTCAGTCAGCGCCTATCTGGCGCGCGCCATGCTGAAGCCGCGCCGCCTCCCCTTCGTCACCACGCTGCACGGCACCGATATCACCCTGGTCGGCTTGGATCGCTCTTATCTCCCCATTACCCGTTTTTCCATCGAGGAAAGCGACGGGGTCACGGCCATCTCCCAATACCTTCGGGATGTCACGCAGCGCGAATTTGAAATCCGCCGCCCCGTCGAGGTCATTCCCAACTTCGTCAACTGCGACGTCTTTAGCCCCGCCAACGGCAAATGCCGGCGCGAAGAATTTGCGCCGCAGGGGGAGAAGATTCTGGTTCACCTGTCGAATTTCCGGCCCGTCAAGCGCGTGCCCGACGTCGTTGAAATCTTCGCGCTCGTTCACCGGGAAATCCCCGCCAAGCTTCTGATGATCGGCGACGGGCCTGACCGGACCGTGGCCGAATGGATGGCCCGCGAAAAGAAGCTCAGTCCCGATGTGATCTTCCTCGGCAAGCAAAACCAAGTGCAGGACCTCCTCAACTGTGCCGACGTGCTGCTGCTGCCCAGCGACAACGAATCGTTCGGCTTGGCGGCGCTGGAAGGAATGGCGTCCGGCGTCCCCGCTATCTGCTCCCGCGTGGGCGGCGTGCCGGAAGTTCTCCGCGACGGCGTGGAGGGGTTTCTCGTCGAGGCGCACGACGTTCAAACCATGGCGGCGCGGGCCCTCGAGATCCTTTCCCACCCGGCACGGCAGGCGGAGATGTCGCGCGCCGCCCGGCAACGTGCCCTCCGCCACTTTTGCAGCAAAAATATCATTCCCCTCTACGAAGATCTTTACCGGCGCGTCCTCAAGAATGCCTGAACGGACGCCCCGAGCGCTGGGACGACTGCACGGCAGGACACACACTTCCGTGATGGCGCCCCTCAAATAAGGGTAAGGAAATCCCTGGCCTTGCGCACAGCCTGGCGCGGTGACCGAGCCCCTTCCCCTTGCTCCTCACCCGGGCGCCGCAAGGGATTACTTGGGGGTCACATCGCCTTCGTAGTGTTCCTTCCAAGCGCGGTTGTACTTATCCAAGTAGTCAGCGTCAATATTGAACTTGATGAGGAGGCCGGAATCTTTGGCGATCCAAGCCGTTCCCTTACAGTCCTTGATGGTGGTCAGCACCATGCGGGCTGCTTCCAAGCCCACCTTCTGGGAGGGGGTGGCGGTGGCAGTGTCAAAGGTAAACTTATCGGCGGGAGTGGCTCCCACCAGATCGGTGCTGGGCGGAGAAGCTACGCTGGATCCCACCGCGATGACAAAGTCCGGACTGGTCATCACTCCGAGCGTCGTCAAGTTCGCCATGCTCCAATCAAGCTCATCGCCCTTCTTGGCCTTGGACGTCTTGGTGGTTGAGCCGCGCGTCTCCGTCAGGTTGATTTCCTCCGGGGAGATATCCGCTTGCAGAACCACGGGGCCAACCTGAGGCTGCTGAGTCTGGTCCCTCAGGAACTTGTCATTGATGTTTTCTTGCCCCGTAAAGGAAAAGTGGAACGACCTCGTGGGCTTGTTCATCGCGTCCATCAGTTTGTTGGCGCCGTCGCTGAGCCGTCGAGCATCGGTCATGTTCGGCTGGGAAGTTCTGGTCGCCGGCGCAGAACGTACCGTGGGGGTGGAATTGTTACTGCACGCCAAGAGAGCGGCCACCAGCATCAAGCCCGCAAGCATTGCAAACACCTTCATATATGGGTTTACGCGTTTCATCGTGGTATGACTCCTGTCTATGAGAATCCGCCCTTGGGAGCGGCCTGAAAGTCTGTTGCGCATTCTATAAGGAAGGCCGAGGGGGCGCAACTGACATCATGCCTCGGCAGGGGGTCAATGTGATGTAGCGGCGGCTTTATGCCGCCATTTGGTCCGTCAGTTGACGGATAAACTCGCCGCTACAGCGTGGGAGCAGCCTAACGGCTTTGGGTCGTGGGCGGCGCGACGGGTTTGCAGACTTCCGCGGTGGTGACAATGCCAACGCCGGCGGCCGCCATTTCCTCGAGCGCCTTGTGGCCGTCAGCCACGGAGATGGGTTGGATGGCATCGATCACCACGTCCACCTGGAAGCCTCGCCGGCACAGCGCCAGAGCAACGGCGAGCACGCAGTATTCCGTAGCCACGCCGAACACCACGGCGCGCCGCGAGCCCAGTGCGCGCAGTAGAGCATCGAAGTTGGGGTTGTCCTGCGCAGAATAACTGGGCTTTTCAACGATGAACTGGCCCACCCAGCGCGCCGGAGGCTGGAAGGCGCCGGGGCGGCAGGGAATAACCACGGGGTCAGGAAACAGTGTTTCGGGAATGCGCTGCTGTCCGGGAGTGCCGATGACGCAATGGGGCGGCCAGATTTTAAATTCGGGGTCGTCGGGCAGGTGCGCGTCGGCCGTGGAAATTACGGGCGCATCATTCCCGCGCGCCCAGTTCATCAGCCCCTGGAGATTGGGCACGATCTGTTCCGCGCCCGGAACGTAAAGCCTCCCCGTCGGACTCATGAAATCCACTTGCGTATCGACATCGAAAAAGACCAGCGACTCACTCGTGACGCTCACTCCTCAAAGTCCTCCCTCTGGATTTGATGATTTCACCGCGCCGAAGTGCTGCACGCGGATTTCTTCCAGCAACTGCTCGAGTCCCGCGCTCTTCTCGACGGGATAAACGGGCGCCCCGCGCAAAGCCTTGGAAGCTTTCGGCAGGCAGGCGAGATTGGCCAGCGTGCGCCGGCGGATTTGTTTCACCGGGGGGGCCGGGGCCAGGCGGCGGCCGGCACGCATGACCGGTTCGAGCAGGGGCGAAGCCTGCGGGTAATCTTCCTGGGCGCGGGCGAGCAAGTCGTGATGGTATTGCCCGCCCTCGGAAAAGCGGAAGACCTGCTTGCGGCCGGGCCAGTAAACCTTCTCCTCGCTGAATTTGGTTTTCGGCTCCACCACCCCGTCCGTCAGCCGACGGATCTCCACCAGTTTATAAACCACGCTCAGGGCGGGCACGTCGCGCGAGGTGACCAGGTCCGTGCCCACCCCGAAGGAATCAATCGGTGCGCCACGGGTCACCAATTCTTCAATCTTGTATTCGTTCAAATCGCCGCTGGTCACGATCAGGGTGTCGCGCAGGCCGTGCCGGTCCAAGATCTCCCGGACGCGCCGGCTCTTCTCCAGCAGGTCGCCGCTGTCGAGCCGCACTCCAGGGACGGGGGTCCCCAGCGTGGCCGCGATCTCTGCGCCCACCAGAGGATCGTAAGTATCGACCAAGAGGATGGCGGTATCGGGAAAAGTCTCGAGCAAGGCTTCGAAGCTGCGCCGCTCGCTGGGAAAAACCTGCGTCCACGAATGCGCTGCCGTGCCCGCCAGGGGCAGATCGTAGAGCGCCCCGGCCAGCACGTTGGAGGTGGCCACGCAGCCCCCCACACACGCTGCGCGCGCGGCGCGCACGCCGGCTTCCGGCCCGTGCGCCCGGCGCGTTCCGAACTCCAAAACGCTGCGCCCATGCGCCGCGCACACCGCCCGCGCGGCCTTCGAGGCGACCAGGGTTTCATAATGGATAACCGAGAGCAGATAGGTTTCCGCAATCTGCGCTTCCAG
This sequence comes from Terriglobia bacterium, assembly GCA_050018435.1. GTDB lineage: Bacteria > Acidobacteriota > Terriglobia > UBA7540 > UBA7540 > Bog-366. The sequence continues at coordinate 798 of JBEKAD010000162.1, read as the reverse complement.
CACCGGCGCGGTCACTTGCAGCAGGGGCTCTTCCGCAAAAACCAGCGTGCCCTCCTCCACCGCGCGCACGTCTCCTTGGAATCGAAATTCCCGCAGGTAGTCGAAGAATTCCGGCGAGACCGTCTGGAAGGCGGGCTGCTGGCGCAGAAAGCGCACGTCATCGTCCGTGAAGTGCAGGTTCTCCAAATACGTGAGCGCTGAGTCCAGACCCGCCGCCACCAGATACGAGCGCTGCGGCGGCAAGTGGCGCACAAACAGCTCGAAGGTAGCGTGGCAGTCAATGCCGTGCTCGAAATACGCCGCCGCCATCGTCAACTCATACAGGTCTACTAGCAATCCTCGATCGGTATTCATCTCACCTCTGGCCGCCGTCCACCCTTAGATTGCCCGGCACTCGAGTCTCCGTAAAAACCTCCCTGGAAAGGCGGTCGCGCCGCCCTGCAACGAGGCTGGCAAATCCAGTATGTCGTCGAGAGTCGAAAAGAGTCAAGGGCGGGAGATTAAGTGCTCGGGCCATCGGGCCATCGGGCGATCTGGGATTTGCGATTTGCGATTTGGGATTTGGGATTTGCGATTTGCGATTTGGGATTTGCGATTCGTGATTTGCGGACGCCGCGCTGCCCGCTTCGCTGTCACCCTGAGCGCGGGAGATTAAGTGATCGGGTGATCGGGCCATCGGGCGATTTGGGATTTGCGATTTGCGATTTGCGATTTGCGGACGCCGCGCTGCCCGCTTCGCTGTCACCCTGAGCGCGGGAGATTAAGTGATCGGGTGATCGGGCCATCGGGCGATTTGGG
>JBEKAD010000161.1:0-14430 GCA_050018435.1 Terriglobia bacterium | reverse complement strand
ACGGGGGCCAACACCTGCTCGGGGGCCGTGGACGGCAACTACAACTTCACCTATGTGCCGGGGGACGTGACGGTAGGTAAGGCGTCGCTGAGCATCACCGCCAGCAGCACGAGCATGACCTATGGCGCGGCCAATCCGGGGTTCACGTACACGATGACGGGGTTTGTCAATGGTGACACGCAGGCGAGCGCTACGACGGGTGCGCCGAGTCTAAGCACGACGGCGACGGCAGCGTCTCCGGTGGGTCCGTACCCGATTGCCGCGGCGGCAGGTACCCTGGCGGCAACCAACTACTCGTTCGCATTCGTGAACGGCACGCTGACGGTGAACCAGGCGACGCCGGTGATCACCTGGGCAACACCGGCAGCCATCACCTACGGAACGGCGCTCAGCGCAACCCAGCTCGATGCCAGCTCGGCGGTCGGCGGAACGTTTGCCTATTCTCCGGCAACCGGAACGGTGCCGACGGCGGGTTCGCAGACGCTCTCGGTCACCTTCACGCCAAGCGACACGACCGACTACACGACAGCGACGCAGACGGTTTCGCTGACGGTGAGCAAGGCGACGCCCACGATCACCTGGGCTACGCCCGCGCCGATCACCTATGGCGCCACGCTCAGCAGCACGCAGTTGAACGCCACGGCATCGGCGCCCGGAACGTTCGTCTATAGCCCGGCGGCAGGAACCACTCCCGCAGCCGGAACCGATACACTCTCGGTCACCTTCACGCCGAGCGACACGACGGATTACAATACGGCAACGGCCACCGTCACCCTGGCGGTGGCGGATTTCACTTTCACCCCACCCTCCGGTTCTTCCACCTCGGCCACCGCCGCGCCCGGTCAATCCGCAACCTACACATTAAGTGTGGGTGGTGAAGGGGGATTGTCCGGGACGATGACCTTTACCTGCACCGGGGCTCCCTCCGAGGCTACCTGCACGGTTTTGCCGAACCCGTTAACGGTGGGGAGTTCTGCCACGAATGTCACGGTCAGCGTTACTACGACCGCGCCTTCGGTCAGCGCACCACGCTCTCGACCTCTTCCCCCGGCCCCACCCCTATCGCCGGGCCTGAGAGGTTTGTTGATGCTCGCCTTGGCTCTGGCGGCGATGGCATGGGCTGTCAGCCGCCGGAACCAACCGGGTGTAAGCCGATGGGAGTCCCCAATGGTCCCGCTCGCCGGGGGATTGTTGCTGGCTCGGGCGCTGGCAGGATGTGGCGGTGGTGGGGGTGGTGGCGGCGGTGGCGGTACGACGCATGACCCCGGCACACCCGCCGGAACCTACACGCTGACGGTGACGGGCACCACGGGTTCGGGATCTTCTGCCTTGAGCCATAGTGTGACGCTCACCTTGACCGTGAGTTAGTCAAAGCAAGATCCAGTAGACGGCAAGCTGTGAGCTGTCGGCTGTGAGCTGTCGGCTATCAGCCCTGCAAGACCGGTCCGCGCCGCTTGCCCATGCTGTGAGAAATTCAAAAATAGTTCTTGACTCGTGATTTCGCTAGTATATCATAGTCCCTATGGCATACCAATCGACGGTGCAAGTGATCGAGCGCGCCAACAACACGCGCCAATTCTATCTGATCTGCCCCTCCCCTTTGGCCCGGGCCCTGGAGATGGAAAAGGGCGAGACCATCCAGTGGGTGGTGGAGGACAAATACACCCTGGTGATCAAACGAGTTCGGCCGACGAAGGCAACCCGCCACCGCGAGGCGGACCCTGCGCGATGAACGGCCCCCTCGGCGGGCGCAAGACCTGGGCGGGGAAGGCGCCGGGGCGGAGCTTCCGGCCTCCCCGCCGAGCCGCGACGGTGGCGGCACGGCGGCGTCCCCGAAGCCTCGGTGCAAACCCGTGAACCGCGCGCAGATGACCTGGGCAGCGATTGACGTGGAACGGCTAGTCCCGCAGCGCCGCGACCCGATTGCTAACCGATGGTTGCGTTTATAGGCCAACCCATACCCACTGCGAGCCCTGCCGCATGTGGGTTCCTTGCGTCGTATACGAAGGCTTCTCCGCAAAGCGAGTTTAGGACAAGATTGGGAAACCTGTGCTTGGCGATCCCCAAAAAGAGATCGATAAGACCCCAAGATCCCGGTCTCTCGGCCCGTTAGATCAGCCTGCCGTCCTTGTGGTGAGTTCGCCAACAAATAAGTTGCTCGACGGCAACCGACAACACGCACACCCCGCCGGCAATGGAGACGCTTACCTCCAACAGGTACTGAAGCATGTCTTCGTGACTGGGGGCGCTGGCCATAGCCGCCAGGGCAAATCCATGACCTACGGCCCAAAGGCCAATAATGGCGCACAACGCAAGGGTCACAACTCGAAGGGCGGTTTTGAACATATCCACCCACCTTTTCCGCCCGAAGGGCATACAGATCGGCTGCCATGATTCATACACCCGGATGAGGGCAGGGTCAACTCAAAGTGAATCGGCAGGGAGAGGGGGATAAGGCCGCCCGGAAAATACGGTCATGGCGTAGTTTGATTCCTGTACCGGCAGTTACTGACCGCCGAAGCTGAATTGGCAAGGAGTTCCGGCGCTTCAAGCGCGTTGCTAAAGCCAACTGAACTGGCACTGAAAATACGAATGCGAAGACAGGGATTCCAGCGATTCCTTACAGGAAGGGGGCAATTAGAGGTTCAGGAGATAGTCGGAAGCCGTCAGGTTTCCGAATCTCACCGTATTCACACGCTCTCCCACCACGTTGGCAAAGTACTCGAGGATGGCGGTCAACTTCAGGGCGGCCGGCGTTTCGCGCAATTTCAGCCAGTGGCGCGTAACCAGAGAGGCGAAAACCAACTTGAAGTAAAGAATCAAAAGACGCTCTTCATAGCTATAGCGCTGATTGACATTGGCAGCATTTTTGAGAAGGTAGGTGAGCGCCAGGAAATCACATTTAAGCGTCAGCGTCAGCCGTGGGTATTCCATGGGAGAGCCAAAATCCTCGATTGCCTTCCGAACCGATAGGAACTCCAGACGATTGGCGTTGACGATCGATTGGAAAAACTCCTGCGTGAACTGCCGGCGCAAGATCTTTTGGCAAACCACCTGGAGATAGAAGAAAAACAGCGCCGTCGATAAGATCAAGATCAGGGTTGCCATGAACATGCTTCACCTCACTGCAACGTGCTAGTGCGAAACGGCTTCAGCCAAGGCTGCTTGTTTCCCTACCAGCGAACGAACGGGAACTGCCTCTGGCTTCTTCACGATGGCATAACTCCAAATCAACAACATTCCCAGCGTGCAGGTTGGACCCAATAAACTGAGGAGGACACGAGGGAGGTTTTCAGCAAAAGTCAGGCGTAGAAGCGCCAAGCAGGCAGCTTCGCCCGCAAACTGGACACCGATTCCACAGACTAGGAATCCGAGTTCTTCATCATCAATCGAGAGTTGCTGGATCATGACGTAAAGCAAAGTATTCAGCACTAGGCAAGTAAAGTAGAGGTTTTGGCTGAATTCAATAATGAAGTGTGTGAAAAGGTGGGTATAACCGCGGCTAAGGAATAGGGCCGATATTCCCAGGACCAGGATGAAGGCGAAAACGAGCAGCAAACGCGTGAAGGCCCACAGTTTGTCTTCCCGAGCGCAGGCACGCCAGAAGAAGGCACAAATCAACAAGAATGCGCCCAGAGCCAGGACGACGTCCGTCAGCCAATAAAAATAGCGGTACTGGGTGGACTCCAAGCCGAAGTAATGGAGTACCGCCGCGCGCGCTACACCGTCCACAACAAAGAGCAACAACACGTAAAGGCACAGGCCTTTAAGGCGGGTCCACCTCCCGCACCGAGCGAGCAGCACAAACAGTACCAGCTCCAGGACGTAGATCCCGTACTGAAGACCGTGGAAGAATATCTGATCACTCATATGCGACACGAAAACGACCGCCCCCACCCGCCGCTTTCGCGCCGCTCAGAAAGCTAACGCGCCGCGGTTCATTCGGGCGGGGGGATCGGAATTGGTGATCCTCCAATGCCAAGTACATTTGACGCCTGCCCTTCCGGTGGCGGTATCGGGATTGGCGACCCACCAATGCCAAGTACCCTTGAGGCCTGCACCTCGGGTGGCGGTATCGGGATTGGCGACCCGCCGATGCCTGCAACACTCCGCCGAACCGAAACACTGCTCAGCACAACCAATAACGCTAGCAAAAAGGCTAGAAAGTAGTTTTTCACGGCTTTCCTCCAGAAGTCAATTAACAAGATAGCTATCCGGACGGAAAGCCTAAGTCATCGTCAACTAGAAGTCAATAATTTTTTAAGACCCGAGCGGTCAAAATGTCACTCATCATCTATACCTTCCGGACCCCGCACTTTCCCTTTCGCGGTCACTCTAAATGCCCTCCCAGTGCGTTGGCAATAGTACGAGAGTACCATTCCCATAAAATAATCCCTACAACCGACCCGACTCCACGGGGCTTCGTTCGGGCGTCACTCTAATGCCCTCCCAGTGCGTTGGCAATAGTACGAGAGTACCATTCCCATAAAATAATCCCTACAACCGACCCGACTCCACGGGACGCCGTTGATCCGTGGGGGCTGCAAGCGGTGAGGCGCCCATAAACTTCTGCTGCCTTTGTGTTGACCCAATCGGGCGCGAGTGGCATCATATACAATATTACTTCGGGCCGTTGCGGAGCGTGCTGCATGAAGAGCAAGAAACAGTATTTGCCAATTACTCTGGTGGTGGGAGTTGTCGGGGTGCTGGTCTTGGCGAGCTTTCCGCCCAAGTGGTTTGCCCAGCCCCAGGAGCCATCGCCAACTGGGCAACAGCAAACCACGGGACCGCAGCCGGACGTGGGCGAAACCGTTCTGGTTCCGAAGAAGACCCAGCCGGCTCCCGCGCCGCCGGAGAAGAAGCCCGAGAAGATCAATCCCAACGATATCTATACGCTCTCGACTACCACCAACCTGGTCAACGTGGATGTGATGGTCGTTGACAACAATGGCAGCCCGCTCCAGAACCTGGGAAAAAAGAATTTCCAGTTATACGACGACGGCGTTCCGCAAGCCATCACCAACTTCGGAACCGGCGAAGCCCCCATGACCATTTGTATGCTGATTGAGTTCAGCAACCGCTGGTGGCCGTTCCTGGTTGTGGCGCTTCGATACAGCTACGCGTTCTTGGAGGTAGTACACCCGAAAGACTGGGTGGCAGTCGTCGCTTTTGACTTAAAACCTGAGATCCTCACCGATTTCACCCAAGACCGCTCAGAGGTGCGAGCGGGCCTGGATCAACTGCGCATCCCTGGCTTTAGTGAATACAACCTTTACGATGCGCTGGCCTTTGTCTTGGACCGAATGAAAGAGGTGCACGGGCGCAAAGCCATTGTGGCCATTGTCAGCGGCATGGATAGCTTCAGCAAGCTGACCTACGACCAGTGCCTAAAAATCGTCAAAGCATCGGACACGGCCATCTACCCCATCAGCATCCTGGAATTCATAACCATTCGCACCAACGACAACATCACGACTTTGCAGGCCCAAAATGCGCTCAAGACCATCGCCCTCTACTCCGGCGGTCAGGCCTATTTCCCGCGCTTTGAGCAGGAGGTGCCGAGCGATTACCAGCAAATCGCGGAGCAACTTCGCAGGCAATATAGCCTGGGTTTCGTTCCCACCAACGCGACTAAAGACGGCCGGTATCACAAGCTGAAGATTGCGGTGGTAGACGAACAGGGAAATGCCCTCGAGGTTTTCAATGAGAAGGGCAAAAAGGTGAAGTACCACATTGTGGCGCGCGACGGCTATTACTCCCCGAAGTCTTAACCCCAGATTATCGTTTTGAACTTAATCACCGGACTGTCGGATATTGTCTGTCCACTCCCAGTGAAAACCCGACTGGACCGCTGCATTCAGAGGTGGTGAGTCGTATGTTAGCGGTCGGTCGATATTCCAAAACAGAATCCCCGGTAATGCCGATTTAGTGACAGTTATCCGGAGCTGGATGCTGCGCGGCCGAGCGCGGCTGTACCTAGCCAGGGGAGAAATGAAGCAGGAGTTGTGGACGGAAAATAGACTGCCGCTTTTCTTGGCGTCCAGCGGGGAACCTTGAGCGTGTGGCGTTACTTGCGGCGGTATCCGCTGCTTTGTAAAAGTGGGCGGGGCGGTCCGTTATGCCCAGGCGGACGTGCTGGCGATTGGCAAAGCGTGCGGTGCTTTCAAGCGCGCGCGACTCCAGCGGCGACGATTTAAGATGGACCGCGGGCGGCTTGTGAGTTCGGACTTCTGAAATCGGGCGAAATTGGGCAGGGACGTCGTCCTTGCACTGCCCCTTTGGGAAGCAGATCAGAGGAATCCCTTGGTCGCGCAGGAATTTCTCGTTAGCAGTGGCGAACCGTCGGGTCATCGGTTCCACCTGGACGGTGGAGGCAAGGTCATAGCCGCGATGCTTCTTGAGAGAGCCCAAGACTTCTTCCACGATCTGCAGGCGCGGCTGAACCCGGACCACACTCAATTGATCGGGGGCGGAGGATATATAACGACTTTGCAGGTGGTGTCTTCCTGCTCCATGTCAAATCAAGTTCGGGGGAATTGATAGCCCATCCCTGCCCCAGCTTGCTTGCAGGAGGCCGCACCGAGGCGTCGCGGGACTCGGCGAGCCTCGCGAGTGCTTACGCTTTCTTTGCGAAGGATTTCACCGCATCATCAACGTTGTCGTACGTCTCGAAAATTGTCACTAATTTCGTGATGTTGAGTAGTTCGCGGAATCTCTTGGTAAGATTTGCCAGCTTGAGCGTGGCGCCCAGATTCTGGGCCGAAGTGTAACCCGACACGAGCGTGCCGAGGCCGGCGCTATCGATGTGTCTGACCCCCGCAAGGTTCAGCACGATCTGGGACGCGCCTTTGCCCAGCATTTCCTTGATCTTGAGATAGACCTGGTTGCTCTCATCGCCCAGGGTAATGCGGCCCGCCAAGTCCAAGACGCTGACTCCATTGATCTGCTTCTCTTTTATTTGCAATGCCCTACTCAGCCTCCTCCGGCTGCGTGTCTCGAGTTCTCCGAGCGCAAACTGAAAGGCCCAGTGAATAGCTTAGGCCGATGCCCCCATGGCGGCCAGGCTGACCTTACAGATAACCGAGGTGATGTCATCGGACGGAGGCCCGCCGCCGCTGAAGGCCCGCACCGTCTCGTGGATGCCTCGGACGAGTTCAGCCGCGCTGTTCTGCTGATGGCATTTTATGAACTCAAGAGCTCTGTCCGCACCAAACTGAGCCTCGTCTTCGTTGGCGGCCTCCGTGACCCCGTCGGTCAACAAAACGAGGGTTTCACCGTAGTCTAATGAAATGGCCGGACTGGAGCAAAACTGACTGCCGGCGAAGAGGCCTAACGGTGGACCCGTGCTCTCCATGACGTGCCCGATCTGTCCGGAAGGGCGCAGTAAGTAACACGGTATATGCCCGGCACTGGCGTATTGGACCAAGCGGTTCCGCGGGTCGAGGCGGGCCAACAGCAAAGTAACGTACTGTCCACGGGCGAGGTCCTTGACAAGGGCACTATTGACGCGGCTGAGAATAGCACCCATGTCCGACTCCAACAGCGCATAGGACCGCACATAGGCCCGGGTTTCAGCCATCACCAAAGCAGCGCCGAATCCGTGGCCGCTGACATCGCCAATGGCGACACAGAGACACCCGTCCGCCTGCACAATGAAGTCGAAGTAGTCCCCCCCTGTCAGCGTTGCAGAGCAAACGGTTCCAGCAATATCAAAACCCGGCAACGATGCCACCGTGGTGTTGAGGCGCTCCTGAATTTCATGGGCGATTTGCAGGTGAAACTCCTGCTCCTGCTGTTTCCTCAGCTCGGTCACGTCTTTCAGCACGGAGACAAAGTGAGTAATCTCTCCGTTCTCATCTTTCATTGAACTGATCGTCTGTGCAGACCAGTAAAGCTGGCCGGATTTCTTCCGGTTGATAATGATTCCACGGAATGGTTTGCCTGCCATGAGCGACGCCCAAAGCTCTTTGTAGAACTGCTCGTCGTGAAGTCCGGACTTGAGGAGCCTCGGCGTCCGGCCCAGGGCCTCATCTGCGGAATAACCTGTGGTCTCTTCAAAGGCGGGGTTGACATACTCGATGACTCCCTGCCTGTTCGTTATCACCACGCTGTCCGCCGTTTGCTCCACGGCCCTGACGAGCTGATCGTAGCGTCCGTGCGGCCGCTGCATCTGTTCCTGGATCCCCGCGCGTTCCAGGTCAGCCATAGAGCCTCCCTGTACCCCTCAGGACGGGTTTTGTGGGTGATCGATACTGCCCAAGAATGTTCGCCTCCAGCACCGATGAGAGTTGGCCAATAAGATCAGGATATCAAGCCGGAATTTCCGATTTCAACTTCACCTCTGGACGAAAACCATGCGCCTGAGGTCCCATCACGCTCAGCATCCTGAAGACCGTATTGACGCTGGAACCAGCATGAATATTGGCGTGGGGGCCCAGTATAAGGTCAGCTCTGGAATTTGAAAACGGGAATGCGGGTTATCACCGCCACGCCAGTCAGGAAGTTGCGCGTTCCCCCCTGAATACAAAATTGCGCCCACTTCCCAAACTGTCTCTGCCCGATGAGAGCGGAGGCTTGTCTTCACCCTGAAGCTGACTTGTACCAGAGGCTGGGTTGGCGCCTCAATGCCAGAAGTGCCGCACTCCGGTTAAGACCATCGCCAGGTGGTGCTGGTTGGCCGCGGCGATGACTTCGTTGTCGCGAACCGACCCGCCAGGCTGCACAATCGCCGTGACGCCCACTCGCGCCGCTTCTTCCACTCCATCGGGAAAGGGAAAGAAGGCGTCGGAAGCAAGTACCGCACCTTCCAGCGCGTGCTTCAAATCGCGCGCCTTAGTGGCTCCCAGCTTGACGGAGTCCACGCGGCTCATTTGGCCGGCCCCCACGCCCACCAGGACTCCTGGCCGCGCAAAAACGATGGCGTTCGATTTGACATGCTTCACGACTCGCCAGGCAAAGATCATGGCCTCCATCTCTTCCGGCGAAGGCTGGCGTTCCGTGACGCATTTCCACAGATGGGGTTGTGCCGGCAGAGAATCGGGTGTTTGGACGAGCAACCCTCCACCCACAACCTTGAACTGGAGCCCGAGGTCGTCGCCGGCCGTCGCCGACATATCGAGGAGACGGAGGTTTTTCTTGCCGGCCAACCGCTCGAGCGCGGGCGCCGCAAAACCCGGTGACACGACGGCTTCCACAAAAAGCTTTGACAACTCTTCCGCCGTGGGCCCATTCACCGCGCGGTTGAAGGCGATCACTGATCCGAAGGCTGAAACAGGGTCAACTTCCAGGGCGCGTTGGTAACTTTCCACCAGCGTTGCGCCCGTGGCTACTCCACAGGGGTTGGTGTGTTTGATGATGACCGTCGTCGGTTCTTCAAATTCCTGCACTAGACGCCAGGCAGCCTCCAAGTCCACCAGATTTGATGCGGATTCTCGCCATACCTCAAATCCATCACTTTCTGGTAGTTCAGGTGGAGCCTCTCAGGAAATTCTCCATTGGCCATTTTCTGCAAGGTGGAAGAGATAGCATTGTCATAAGCCGCCGTCATTGCGAACGCTTTGCGCGCCAGCCGGGCACGCGTTTCCCGCGAAATACTTCCGCCATTTGTCTGTAGTTCTTCCAGAACCCCGGGATAATCGGCGGCGTCCACAAGAACCGTGACATCCTCGAAATTTTTCGCGGCCGAGCGCAGCATCGAGGGACCGCCAATGTCAATGTTTTCGACCAACTCTTCCAAGGTCACCCCGGGCTTCATCGCGGTTTTTTCGAAGGGATAGAGGTTCACTACAACCATGTCGATGAACTCGATGCCGTGTTCCTTTACCTGCGCCTGGTGCTGAGGGTTTGAGCGTATGGCCAGCAGGCCGCCATGGACCTTCGGATGAAGGGTTTTTACCCGGCCGTCGAGCATCTCGGGGAATCCCGTCAAATCCGAGACATCCCGCACCTTCAGGCCCTTCTCGCGGAGGAGTTTCGCTGTGCCGCCTGTGGAAAGCAACTCGACTTCCCGCGAGATAAGTCCGGAGGCCAGTTCAAGGATACCGGTCTTGTCGCTGACGCTGATCAACGCCCGAGAAATTCTGCGCATGGAAACCCCCTTGGAAGGAGCTAGGAGTCAGGAGTCAGGAGCCAGAAACCTCATCCCTTCCGACACCGAAAGGGGGGGAAGGCGCTTTGAAATATGAATGATCGATGCCAAAGATATCGCGACGCTTTCGGACAGTAACGAGATGGGTGAAGAGGCCTTTCTCCTGACTCCTGAATTCTAACTTCTGACTCCTCACTCCTGGCTTCTGGCTCCTGATTTGCTCATCCCGCTTTCGTGGCTTTGAACTTAACCTTGCCTCCCTCAACCGAGACGGAGAACTGCACCTTGTCGCAACCCAGCGCGTCTTTTATCTGCTGGGTCTTATCTTTGATGAATTTATGGAAGGCGGCAGCATCAAGGCTGCGGGCCGTCTCCCCAGCCTGCTTCCTGGCCTCCTGCATCGCTTGCAGAAGTTGGCTGACCTTTTCCGTTTCCGCGTCCGGATCCGAACAGACCACGCGCACGGCGCCGTTCTTCGCCGGCGATTGTATCGGGCGTTTCTGCGGACCGGTCAGGCTGCGTCCTTCTTCCTTTTCCTGAAGCTTACGCCGCCAGAGGTTCGAGTAGACGGCGTACTTCTGCGCCATACTCACAAAGCGGAAGCGCTGGCTGAAGTTCAACTTGGACTGGTCGCTGGAATATCGTTTAATCATGGTTTCCACACGATATAGGGTATCGTGCGGAGGGCGGGGAGACCCGCCACTAAAATATGCTTCGTATTCAATTTTGAGACGGCGAAGATCGTCGTCGAGTCTGTCAAACTCTTCGTCAACTGTCACAGGAGCGCCTCAAGTCCAGCCCAGGCGTCAGAATTATACCGCGTTTGAAACGAGCCGCGTCAACCGGAAAGTTGACGGGCATGGCCGACTGTGTTGAAATGGCGGACGGACACAGGTCAGGGATTAGGGGTTGGGGATTAGGGATTCGGGATTCGGGATTCGGGATCAGCTCCAACCCTTATGTTCTGCATAATAGGATCAACACAATCCAGAAATCGGAGTTACGCCCGAATCCCCAATCCCCAACCCCTAATCCCTAACCCCGTGTCCCGTGCCATGGACTCCCCTAAGAGTGGTCCCGAGCCCGCAGCCGGCAGCTTGCTCCGCCAGATTCCTGCGGTGGATGAGTTATTGAATCGCCAAAGCTTACGCGAGCTCGAAGGGCGAGTGGGCCATCGGCTGGTGGTGGAGGTGACGCGAAAGGTCCTTCAGGGCCTGCGCGAAAGAATCTCCCGCGGCAGTCTGGCCAACGTTTCAGCCGAATGGCTGGAGGAAGAAATCCTCAAGGAAGCCGAAGCCGTAATGGAGCTTTCGCTCGAGCCCGTCATCAACGCCACGGGGGTCATCCTGCACACCAACCTGGGACGCGCGCCGCTGGCGCAGGAAGCGCTGGCTCACTTGGTCCAGGCCGCCGCGGGCTATTCCAACCTGGAGTATGATCTGGAGCGCGGCGAGCGCGGCCAACGCGATGTCCACACGGACGGGCTCTTCGGCCGGCTGTTGGGCGCCGAGCGGGCGCTGGTGGTCAATAACAACGCCGCCGCCGTCTTTCTGGCCCTGAACACGCTGGCGGAGGGTTCAGAAGTCATCGTGTCGCGCGGTGAGCTGATCGAAATTGGCGGCTCGTTCCGCATTCCCGACGTCTGCGTGAAAAGCGGGGCGATGCTGCGCGAAGTCGGCACCACCAACCGCACGCGTGCCGCTGATTACGCCGCGGCGATCAACGAGCGCACCCGCGTGTTGTTGCGAGTGCACCCGAGCAATTTCCGCGTCGTGGGCTTTACGGAACGGCCCAGTTTGGAGGAGCTGGCGGAATTGGCCCACCAGCACAACCTCCTTCTGATGGAGGATTTGGGCAGCGGCTGCCTGGTTGATCTCACTCCCTGCGGCGTGCGCGATGAGCCGCCCGCCGGCCTGAGCTTGCAAGCCGGCGCCGATGTCGTAACCTTTAGCGGCGACAAGCTGCTGGGGGGCCCGCAGGCGGGAATCCTGGTGGGGAAACGCGAACCCCTCGAACGCATCCGGAGGAATCCGCTATTTCGCGTGCTGCGTGTGGATAAACTGACGATTGCCGCGCTGGAAGCGACCGTCTCCCTTTATTTGCAGGGGCGACTGGATGCCATTCCGGCGCTGCGAATGATGCGCCTTTCCAAGGAGGAAATTGCTCTGCGGACTGAGCGGCTGGCAAAGAGGATCTCCGCGCGGCCGGGTTTCACGGCTGTCCTCCGGGATGGCGAATCGGTAATCGGCGGCGGCTCCACTCCCGGCCAGACGCTCGACACTTGTCTTGTGGCCGTCCGGCATGGTCAGCACAGCGCGGCGAAGCTGGAGGAAACGCTCCGTCGCCAGAAGCCTGCCATCCTTGGCCGCATCGAGCAGGACGAGTTCATTGTTGACCTGCGAACGGTTGGGGAAGACCAGGACGATAAAATCGCTCAAGCTCTCGAGAAATTGCCGATTGCCGATTGACGATTGTTGCAGGTTACTTCCGCCATGGAATCGGGACGGGCTGACCACGTATGGGACCTTTCGGAGTTCATCGCGGCACGATTTTAAAATGCTTCATCACCAGTGCTATTTGCTTGTTTTTCGCGTGGCTTGGATATTCTTTAATCCGTCAGAGGCGACTCCAGGAGCAATTTGACAAACTGCCTTTGGGTATCCCACAAGCTCAGGTCTTGAGGTCTCTCGGGAGGCCCTGGAAGGTGGAACCGTGCGGAATGGAGTTCGGCACAGCTCGAGACGACGGATGTGTAGAATACTTGTATCGGGATCCGTTCGCACCACTGGTCCCGCGATATTACGCGATAGAGTTTAACCGGGCCGGTCGCACGAGCGACAAAGTTTTATGGGCATCGCCCTGATTTCATATGCATACTATGACCCCACCACTGGAAATCAGAGGGGGCAGGGTGAGGGCCGGGTTCCCCAAGGCTGCAATATTCCACCCCTAGCCGGGCTGGAATACACCCCCGGCCTTCCTATGGTGATAAGTAAGATCGCTCATTAACGTAATGGAGAGGTCGTTTTCAATCGACAATCGACAATCGTCAATCGAAAATTATGAAGGCACTCTATTTCGATGGCAAACTCACCCTGCGCGAAGTCGCCAAGCCGCAGCGCGCGCCCGGCGAGGCGTTGATAAAAGTATTGCTGGCGGGCATCTGCGGCACAGACCGGGAAATCTTGAAAGGCTATTCGGGTTTTCACGGCATTCCTGGCCATGAGTTCGTCGGGCGGGTGGTGGAATGTGACGACCCGCAGTGGCTGGGCCAGCGCGTGGTGGGAGAAATCAATCTTGCCTGCGGTCATTGCCCATGGTGTGCGAAGGGTCTGGGCCGGCATTGCCCGCATCGAACAGTTCTGGGGATCGTGAATCGCCCTGGAGTATTTGCGGAGTATGTGACTCTGCCGGTGGCGAATCTGCACAGAGTCCCCGACGAGATTTCTGACCAAGCCGCGACCTTCACCGAGCCCGTGGCGGCGGCCTGTGAAATCCTGGAGCAAATGACCCTCCCACCGGGGACACGGGTGGCTATTATCGGCGACGGACGCTTGGGCCTGCTGGTGGCTCAGGTGCTGAAGCATGCCGGAGCGCAGGTCACGCTGATTGGCCGGCATGGATGGAAATTGGATCTGGCGCGCGCCTGGGGCGTCCGGGTTTTGAGCGAAGGCGATGAGGAGCTTATCCCCAGCAGCTTTCCCGTGACGGTGGAAGCCACGGGCTCGCCACGCGGCCTCAGCGAGGCGCTGCGCCTGGTCGAGCCGCGCGGCACCGTGGTGATGAAATCGACTTTTCACGGCGCCGCCAACTTTGATGCCACCAAGCTGGTGGTGGACGAGGTCACAATCCTCGGTTCCCGTTGCGGGGTTTTTGCGCCCGCCCTCGAGTTGCTCCGGCGGGAACACGTGACCGTTCACCATCTGATTACCAAAACGGTTCCGTTGGAACTGGGACTTGAGGCCTTCGAGTTTTTGGACCAGACCTCGGCACTGAAGGTCCTGCTGGAGATGCGCTAGGAAAGGACGAAACTCGAAATTCGAAAATCGAAACTCGAAATTCGAAACTCGGCGCTGCACATTACCAAGGGTGGCGCATACAGTGACTTCGACGTATGCGCAATCCTCGATTTTCAAGTTTCGAGTTTCGATCTTCGAGTCTGGGGTAAGATTTCGCGTGAGGGTCAATAGCATGGGTGTTTTATCGGGTCGAAAATCTCTCCTTTTCCACATTCCGATGCTGTCACTCATAACTGTGGTACTCGGCGTGGGCGCAGCAGAAGGAAAAAAGAAAGCACTACCGCCTCCGCCCACCGGTTTGCCCGCGCGCATCAACGACTTGGC
>JBEKAD010000160.1:0-9491 GCA_050018435.1 Terriglobia bacterium | reverse complement strand
CACCCCCTGACCCCTCCGATTTCTGGAGTCCGATGGACTCCATCGGAGTCCGCAAATCGGACCTCCTGAACCAGGAGGGGAATTAGCGAAGGCAGGAATTTCACGTTATGAAAATCCCACCGGTAGGAATTTGGAGAGAAAAATCAGACACAATGTTCCTAACCATAGCGAATTCGCAGGCATTTCCCACGACCCTGGCCGCTAACGTGCTAGCCTATAGAATGGAGAAGTATGTCGGGGTGAAATCGCGCAGTAGGGCTAGGTGCCAGGTGTCAGGGGCTAGGGGCTGGGGGGGAATTTGGGGCTCGGGGCTCGGGATTGGGGACTGGGGCCAAGGCGCTGGCTCTCAACTCCGAGAGGATGGAAGACTCCGCCCTGCACCAATTGTGGCGGCTCACTAATGTGCTTTTCAAGGTCCGAAACGGGGCGCTGACCCTTAGAGATGTTAAAAATGAAGATCGACCCGGCTATGTGCATGGAAACACAGGCGAGGATGACAAAATGTCCAGCGAAAAACCGGCTTTTTTACACGAAAACCCACCAATTGCGCCATAATCGACAAGAATCGCCCGGACTTCTTGGCCGAAAATGCACAAATTGCGCGATAAATCGGGGCGAAGTGCCGCCATCCTTTAGAGCCTACCTGATCACCGCGGATGGGTCGGCACATGCTGAACTAAAGTTCAGCGCGACAATAATGGCTGCGGTTGGAAACGATGCTGTAGAAAATAACAAACTGCGGTTTTCCTCAAATTATGTTGCTGATAATAAAGGCACTTAGCGATATTTTCCACGATCCACAGATATTATCAAGTCGTTGAATTTAAGTCAGTTAACCTGATTGAGCTGCTTGGGGGCTCCAAGAAAAGGGGGGTTGAAAATGAAGGTAAGTTAAACTATGTTGTTGAAAACAAATGGAGAAAAAATGTCAGTTTTTGGGCCTTAAACTATTTCATTGAAAACAAATAAGTTACGGTCTTCCTTAAACTATGTTGATGAAAGGAAAAGGAGTTATTGAACGTGTCGAGCATCGAACCTTTTGCCGGCGAACCCCACAAGGACCGCTTCCTCGCCGCCCTGCGGGGAGAGCACACCGACCGCGTGCCGCATTTCGAGATTCTGATCGAGGACCAGCACGTTCGAAAACTTCTTGGCCGGCCCGCGCGGCCAAGCGAGCCGTCGACCCGACGGGATTTCAATCGACGAGCAGGCAGGGGACGGAAAGGTGTCGGAGGAATCGGTCGACAGAGAGGCCGTTTCGGACTTTGGCAACCTAAACGGGGGGAATTGGCCCCTTCCGCCCGCGCTGGAAGCTCCGAATGCTGAAAACCCGGCTGGCGATTGCATTCGGGGGCGGTCAGTTGTATGTTATCGATCGGGTCGGAGTCGATAATGGATATTCCGGTGAACATCAGCAGGCGAGCATTCTTGCAGGCCACGGCACTTGGGGGCCTGAGTACGATGGGCTGCGCCGGCCGCTCACTCGATATGGGCGGAGCCTCCGTGGCCAGTAACCAGAACCCTTACTATGCCGTGGCCCATATCGACGATCCCTCCTCACTCGGTGGATTCGCGAGGCTCTTCGCGGAGGGCAATCCGGGCTATCGGCTGGGTTGCAAAGCACAACACGGCGAAGCGCAGTGGGAGTCAGCGGCGGGGTCCCGGGTCGCGTGGATTCAGGACGGACGGGGCCAGGTATTTGTCCCCAGGGGCTATCGTACAAAAGAGGGTGACGGCGGCCCGCTCCCCCCCGAATATCGGGCTGAGCCGGCTCCGCAGGAGTGGCTCAAGGCGGTAAGGTACGCCGCAACCCGGGCCGACGGATTCCAAGGTGACATACGGACAGCGATTCGGAGCATCTGCTCGCGGCTACACGGTAATACCTACCTGGGGGATGCCGCCAACGATCTCTGGGCCTGGATTGAATATGACGGGGTCGCACCCGACCCCCAGTTCGCGGCTTTCATAAGTCTCTTTGAACGGATTTACGACCAAGTGGGTTTTTCGACAAAGACCAGCTCGGGCTGGGAACCGGTCCAGCCGGGGGATCAGATCCTGGTCGGCGAACAGCCGTGGCGCGTGCGAGGGGATTTCCGTTACTGGTTCATTGAAACGCCCCGGCCGCTTCACCACATATCCGCGCTCCGCCGGCTGCGTTATTTGAAGGATACTGCGGGGGGCTGCAACTTCCAGTTCGACGCCTTCCGGCGAATGTCCATGACGTATTATGCGAAGAGAGGGGTGACGGCGGATAATCCGGATGGCGTCAATCAGGTCAACAGCCACTTTGTGAATATCGCGAACGAGACTTCGCGGGCACACTATCACCCCAGTAAAGCTGTGGGGGGCGGCAAAGCCCAATGTGAGATCTACTTTGTAGCGGACCCGGCCGTGTATGGCCTGTCAATGTACGGGCGGAAAGCGGGTTTGGCACTCTGGCCCGAGGTGGAAACAGCCAACGCCGATTTGCATGAGTCGTTGCACCTGCCGTTGCGCATCGGGTCGGCCGTCTACATTACACCGGGCACCGGACATCGTGGCATCGACGTATTCTCGAATATTGTCACGCTGCCCGGCTTTAAGCCCAAAAACCAAATCTTCATTCATCCCGGCAGTCATTGATGGGCATGCGGTCTTTCGCCCGAATAGCGGGCTGGAGTTTTTTTCAGGCAGAGTCACAGCCTGGACGGAAGGCTTTTCGGTGAATCAAATTGAAGTGCTGACCTGAAGGTCAGCGCTACGAGAGCAGGTGCTGAACTGAGGTTCAGCGCTACAACAGCCCATCAACCTGCTGGTGAACCCTGCGGCCTCGACAAGTTCCTGAAGGTCGTCCAGAGGGCTGATGCTTGGGTAGTGGGTCAAATTGATGTAGAGGCGGCTTTACGCCGCCATTTGGTCCGTCGGCTGACGGATAAACTCGCCGCTACGCCGTCGTTTGGCGGGGTAAACCCGCCGCTACAGAATCAAATTGACCCACCATCGGCGCTTGCGGCGTGTCACGGATAATTCGCCCCGAACTGCAATGCCCGGGAGTCCCCTATGTCGAGCATTGAACCTTTTGCCGGTGAACCCCACAAGGACCGCTTCCTCGCTGCCCTGCGGGGAGAGCGCACCGACCGCGTGCCCCATTTCGAGATTCTCATCGAGGACCAGCACGTGGAACAGCTTCTCGGCCGGCCCGCCGGCAACACTCTGGGAGTAGGCGGTGATCCCGCCAAAGGCGCAGCGGCCGCGGAAGGCACTCGCCCCATGCATCCGCGGGACTACCTCGAGTTGTGCCGCGCCATCGGACAGGATGTAATTGCGCTGGAGGCCATCTGGACGCCCATCAAGCACCTTCGGCCGGATGGAAGCTTGGGGCCCATCACCGACCGAAGCATCAAGACTCGGGCCGACCTTCGCCGCGTGGTCTGGCCGGGCGAAGCGGACTTGAACGAAAGACTTCAGTACGTCAAGGAGTACGTCGCCGCCGCTCAGGGTACCGGCATCGGCGTGGTCTTCCTTTGCGCCTCGATCTTTCAGACGCTCTACGAGTTCGTAATTGGCTTGAATGATTGCATGGTCATGATCCTTGAGGAGAGAGACCTTTTCGAAGAGATGATGTCGCGCTCGGCGGACTACTACGCTGAACTGTCGCAGCGCGCCGTGGAAGCCGGCATCGACGTCCTCTTCTGCGCCGACGACTTTGCCTTGAAGACAGGATTCTTTGTGCGCCCG
This sequence comes from Terriglobia bacterium, assembly GCA_050018435.1. Lineage (GTDB taxonomy): Bacteria > Acidobacteriota > Terriglobia > UBA7540 > UBA7540 > Bog-366. Next base: position 5,774 of record JBEKAD010000160.1, on the reverse strand, counting down.
CAACTCTTCGAAAAGATATGGCGCCCACATTACGACCGCATTCTCGCTCCGGCCCGCGGGGCCAACGTTCCCATCATGTTTCACTCGGACGGCAACATTGATGCCGGCATTGAAATGCTCCGCGCGATGGGAGTCTGCGCCGTCCATCCCATGGACCCGTCGGGGATTGATTACCGGGATTTCAAGAAGCGTTACGGGTCGTCCCTGACCCTGTTTGGCAACATTGACATAACGTGGCCACTCGTCCAGGGAACCCCCGCCGACGTCGATCGCGACGTCCGGGACCACATGGAAGCGCTCAAGCCGGGCGGCCGGTGGGTGGCGGCCAGTAGCCATAGCATTGTGAACTATATCCCCCACGAAAACTTTGCCGCCATGATCAACGCCTTCCACAAATACGGCGGCTATTGAAAGGGGCGCTGCGGGATGGACCCCGCTTCCCTGTGGCGGGTCGAGGAATTGGGAGTTTGGGCGATGGAGACTCACCGACGCGCGAACAGATGGAGCGTGGCTGTCTTGGGGGGACTACCAGAGGGTAATATACTAGTAAGAACTGCCTTACTCCCTGATATCCAAGGAGTTGGTGCGGAAGGGGGGATTCGAACCCCCACGCTCTTGCGAGCGTCAGCCCCTCAAGCTGGTGCGTCTGCCAGTTCCGCCACTTCCGCACAATAAGGCAGTTATCGGTTGTCGGTCATCGGTTGTCAGTTATCAGTCGCAAGCTGAACAAGCTCTTGCCGACAGCCGAAAACCGATGACTGACAACTGTCCTTCCTACTTCTTCGCGGGCGCGGGGATCGCCGGGGCGGATTTGACCGGCACGTTTTCCAACACCGAACCTCCGCCCGTGCGCGAGGCATGGATGGCAAGGGTAATCGATGTGAATATGAAAAGTGCTCCCAGCACCCAAGTGATTTTGGCCAACAAGGTGACGGAGCCGCGCGGGCCGAAGGCCGCCTGACTGGTTCCCCCGAAGGCCGCAGTAATGTCCACGTTTTCGCCACCCTGGAGGAGCACCGCTCCGACCAGCAGGAGGCAAACAAGGACGTGTAAGATTTCGACAAGATGGATCATTCGTTAGGCTCTCAGCTCTCAGCATTCAGCAGTCAGCTCATGCTTTGGCGGAAAGCTGAACGCTGATTGCTGACCGCTATTTATAATTCACCAGAGCGGTAAACGAATCCACTTTCAGACTCGCCCCGCCGACCAGTGCGCCGTCAATCTCTTGCTGGGCCATCAGCCCGCCAACATTGTCGGGCTTCACGCTGCCGCCGTAAAGAATGCGCAGGGCGCTCGCTTCTTTTTCTCCGAACTTCTGCCGGGCCAGCTCGCGCAGAAGGCCATGGCTTTCCGCGGCCATCTCCGGCGTTGCGGTGCGGCCCGTGCCAATCGCCCAGACCGGCTCGTAAGCAATTATAATACGGGAAAAGTCGGAGGGGGTCAATCCGGCCAGGCCGCCCTCGAACTGGGTTTTCAATACTTCCCCCGTGCGGCCGGATTCGCGCTCCGCCAGGGTTTCGCCGAGGCACACGATGGGGACAAGGCCCGCAGCCAGGGCCGCCTTGAGCTTGCGGTTCACCTGCTCGTCGGTTTCGGCGTGATCGTGGCGGCGCTCGGAGTGGCCGATGATGACGTGCGAGCAGCCGGCGTCGACCAGCATCGCCGGCGAAACGTCGCCGGTGTGCGCGCCTTCCTTGTCCCAGTGCATATCTTGCGCGGATACGGCAACCTTCGATCCCTTGGCTGCCTGCGCCGCCGCGGCCAATGCCGTGAAGGGAGGCGCCACCACTACTTCGCAGTGCTCGGCTTGCGCCGCCACCGGCGCGATCTTCTCAATAAAATCCACCGCTTCCGCGATGGTCTTGTACATTTTCCAGTTTCCTGCAATTACGGGTTTACGCATGACAGGTCCTTTAATTCTGAGTTTTCGGTCGTCCGTTGTCCGTCGTCCGTTGCCCGTGGTCCGTGGTGAAGCCACATTCATGTGGGCCGATGCCAGACCTCGAAAGGGCGCCGCCGGTAGGTTTCATTCCGCACGGCGGGCCCCAATAGGACCTGCGGCAAATAATATTGTCCCCTTCGGGGAACATGCCGTGCGAACGGACAACTGGCAACGGACCACGGACCACGGACAAATACGTACTGCCTACTTCTCCGTCAGTGCCGCGACGCCGGGGAGCGTAATACCCGAGAGGAACTCGAGCGAAGCTCCGCCGCCGGTCGAGATATGTGTGATTTTCGCCTCCACGCCGGCTTTCTTCACTGCCGCGACAGAATCTCCGCCGCCTACCACTGAAACCGCGGACGAATCGGCCACGGCGCGGGCGATGGCCACAGTGCCTTCCGCGAACTGGGGAATTTCAAAAACCCCCATGGGGCCGTTCCAGACGATGGTCTTGGCCTTGGCGATTTGGGCGGCATAGTCAGCCCGTGTGGCCGGTCCGATATCCACTCCCAAGCGGTTGGCGGGAATACTGCGCGTGGGCGCCACTTCTGCCGCCGCGCTCGGGTCGAGCTTTTCCGCCACGATGTGGTCAATGGGCAGACGAAGGTCGATGCTGCGGCGCTCGGCGAATTGCAGCAGGTCGCGAGCCAGGTCGAGTTTGTCCGCCTCGACCTTGGACAGCCCCACTTCCACGCCCTGCGCCTTCAGGAAGGTATAGGCCATGGCGCCGCCGATCAAGACGCTGTCCGCAAACTTCATCAGGTTTTGCAGCAGTTCGATCTTGTCGGATACTTTGGCGCCACCCACGATGGCCACATAGGGTCGTGCGGGATGTCCCACCGCTTTGCCCAGGTATTCGAGCTCCTTCTCCATCAACAATCCCGCGGCGCAAGGGGAAAGGTAGTGAGTGATGCCCTCTGTGGAAGCGTGGGCACGATGCGCGGAACCGAACGCGTCGTCCACGTAAACCTCGGCAAGCGCGGCAAGCTTCTGGGCAAACTCCGGCACGTTCTTTTCTTCCTCCGGATGGAAGCGCACGTTTTCCAGCAAAAGTACGTCGCCATCGTTGAGTGCCTTGGCCGCGGCTTCGGCGTCAGGACCGATGCAGTCGGCCGCGAAGGCCACGGGCTTGCCGAGGAGTTGCGCCAGGCGCGTGGCGGCAGGTTTCAAACTGAATTTGGGATTGACCTTGCCCTTGGGCCGGCCCAGGTGCGAGGCCAGAATCAGCCGGCCGCCGCGCTCCACAATGTACTGAATGGTGGGCAGCGAGGCTTGGATGCGCGTGTCATCCGTGATTTCGCCGGCGTCGTTTAAGGGCACATTGAAATCTACGCGCATGAAAATGCGCTTGCCTTTTACGTCAAGGTCACGAATTGAAAGTTTAGGCATGGTATTAGTCCTTTGTCAGCGGTCAGTTGTCCTTTGTCCGTGGTCCGCTGCTGTCATACTCGCCCCGGTCTCCGCAAGAATCATGGGTAACGGCTTCAGTTCGCGGCGAAATGGGTCCAAGAAAAGGCCGAGAGCTGCAAGGGTGAAAACACCGAGCAGGTTGCAATCCCCTTCTTCGCCGAAAATGGCATCTGCGCCCCCGGCCCGCTGGTCGTACTTGAAGACAGCCGCTCCCCTTTTCCTGGTGATCTGGGAACCATCTGTCAGCCGGAATTCCTGCTGCGCGAGTGGTCGAATGCCGAGCCGCTCAAGTACCACGGAGGGAACCACCGAGTAGTTTGCTCCCGAGTCGATTAGGAACTCCACCTTCTCGGCGATTTCGGGCTTGGCAGGATTTGCTACTTCCAATTCCAGAACCGTTGGACCCATTTACTCTCCTCGCGGCTTCCGAAGCGAGGCCGGGATTCGGTTGGCGAAGGGGCTTGCAACGGACGACTGACCACGGACTGCGGACAGCCGTCCGCTGCATGGTGCTTACTGCCTATTGCTGAGTGCCTACCGTTCTCCTACAGACCCTTCTTCGCCAGGAAGTTGATCAGGTCGCGGACGCGGCAGGAATATCCCCACTCGTTGTCGTACCAGGCGACGACTTTCACCAACGTTCCGTCAATGACTTTGGTGAAGCCGGCGTCGACCATGGACGAATGTGGGTTGCCGGTGAAGTCCTTGGAGACCAACTCTTCTTCGACGTACTGAAGGATGCCCTTCATGGGGCCTTCCGCAGCCTTCTTTACAGCAGCGTTCACTTCCTCAGTGGTTGTGGGCTTCTCGACAAGCGCCACGAGGTCGACCACAGAGACGTCCGGCGTGGGGACGCGCATGGCGTAACCATCCAGCTTGCCCTTGAGTTCGGGCAGCACCAGGCCAACAGCCTTGGCCGCGCCCGTGGTGGTGGGGATCATGCTAAGAGCCGCAGCACGCGCCCGCCGCATGTCCTTGTGCGGGAGATCCAGGATGCGCTGGTCGTTGGTGTAAGCGTGAATGGTGGTCATCGATCCCTTGAGGATCTTGAAATGGTCGTGGACCACCTTCGCCGCCGGGGCCAGACAGTTCGTGGTGCAAGAAGCGTTGGATAGGATGTTGTGTTTGGCGGGGTCGTAGGCATTCTCGTTGACGCCCAACACGATCGTGATGTCTTCACCCTTCGCCGGGGCGGAAATGATGACTTTCTTCACCGTGCCTTTCAGATGTTTCCTAGCGTCGTCGGCCTTGGTAAACAAACCGGTGGACTCGACAACCACCTCAATGCCGAGCGAGGACCAGTCGATTTCAGCGGGGTCCTTCACTTTGAAGACGCGGATCGACTTGCCGTTGACGGTAATGGCGTTCTCTTGGAAGCCCACGGTGGCATCGAAGATGCCGAAAACCGAGTCGTATTTCAGCAAATGGGCCAGAGTCTTGGGGTCAGTAATATCGTTTACTGCGACGATTTCGACCCCGGGGTCGTTCAGGGATGCGCGAAAAAGGTTCCGGCCAATGCGCCCGAAACCATTGATTCCAACCTTAACAGGCATGATTGCTACCTCCAGTGTAGTTCAGCAGAATTGACTCAAATCAAAAATTCTAAGCGGCCTTGCAAACTAAGTCAAAGCTAAAAACCTTGTGGGGCAGATTGTCCCTTCATCGCATGTGCGAAAAAGCTCAGCAAAAGGTTAGAATAGGAAGCCGTCGCACCCTGAATTCCAAAAATGGTTACAACCCTGTAAGCATTGCGCCCTGAGGCAAGATGGGGGATCGAGTTTCTGCATTTTGAGGCGAGGTGTTTGTTCCCCCAACGCTCGAATTGTGACAAAAGTGCCGACGCTTTCTGCAAATTACACGTACATCTGTGTAAAATGGCGTGCAATTGTGTAGAAATGTCGTCTTTTGTGTCGGGCAAATTGTCATGCTGTCCTTTGTTTTCATGCACATCCCCGGAGGTTGTTCCATTTTTAACATCTTTAGAGGTGCTGCTCCCCCCCCACGTGACTTTTCCTCCTCTCCCTCGACGCGCGGGTTGTTATCGGTCCCCCGACCAGCAGCAGTGCAACGCCGAGTTACGCCCGCCTAGCCCCCCACCGAATGGTTGACGCGGCTGAGGGAATAATACCAGAGCCTTTTTTCACGCACGCCCCCATCTCTGTTTTCGACCTACGGCTTGAGCTAAGTTCCTTTCTTTTCATATATATGATGGCTCGAACAAAATAAGCCTTTTATCTTCATAGATATGATGGGATCATCCGATATCGACATTTTTCTATAATTGTTTTCAATAACATAATGGGATCAACCTTCATTTTTTAGTTCCCCTTTTCCCAGCGCCGCACCCGCCCCTGTGCAATAAATCCTTTAGCATCAGTGATATGCCATTTCGGACAAATAGCCAGAATTCCCAATAAGC